>JALONX010000074.1 GCA_025454695.1 Chloroflexaceae bacterium | reverse complement strand
CAATATCAATAAAGGCTATTTTCTGGTTTTCAAGCCGTTGGCGACCAGTCTGGTCTTGCAGTTCAATCAGCCAGCCCCGCAAAGGCCCGGCCACCAGGCGCGCAATGGTAACTTGGAAGAGGCGGGCAGAGGGCTGCCGTAGCATCAATTCTAGCTGGTTCGGGGCGTTTTCGTCGTTGCGCAAGCGTTCCAGGGCACTGTGCAGGGCAACTTGTGGCAGAAGCTCATGGAGCATACGCCCCTGCACAAGGGTGGCAGCAACACCAGCCAGCTGCTCAAACGACTGGTTCGCCAGGCGCACACACCCGTTATCGTCGAGCAGCACAAGCGCATGCGGCGAGTAGACAAACAAAGCATGGAGCGCTTGATGGGCCAGCTCTAACTCTTCTCGGCGGCTGGTCTGGGCAGTGTAGACCCGCACAAGGTCGCGGCAGTGGATGGCGGCTGGGCTAGCATTCACCGGACTTGTGACCGGGATGGGCGGGTGAATGTACATGCTGGTTGTCACAATGTTCCTCGAAATAGCAGCAAGTACGCGATTGCGTCTAATGGCAGGGCTACATACGGGGCTGTGTTTGTATCACTGCTTTGCAAAAGGCGGTTTCCACCGCATATGTGGCACGATTCTTACAAAGCATTTTCCCATGCTATTGTAGCGATATGTGAACCGCTGCAAAGTAATCATTTATGGTGAAATAAGTAATGGCAACAAAAACAAGAGATGCTAACCTGTGGCATCTGCTCCCATGCAGTTCTCAGTCGGCGGGTTGGGAGCTAGCTACCGCCGACGCCGTGTTGGCCGGGCTTGCCAATACCCCCCGCCCGGCGTTGCGCTGGTATGGGGCCGAGGCGCGGGCACTGGTGTTGGGAACCAGCCAGAAGCTTACAGATGTAGACGCTTCTGCATATCGCAATGCTGGTGTTACACTGCATCGGCGGGCCAGCGGCGGCGCGGCGGTGCTGTTTGTGCCCGCCATGCTGATGCAGGACATTGCGTTGCCCACCGGCCACCGGCTTTTCAGCGCCGATGTAACCGAGTCGTACCGCTGGCTGGGTGAGGTGTGGCTGGCAACGCTGGCCCGGCTGGGCCTCGCCGTCCGCCTCGTGTCGGTGGCCGAGGCCCGCGCTGACACGGTGGCGCTGCACCCACTGCTCAAGAAAGCCTGTTTCGGCGGGCGCTCGCCCTACGAGGTGATGGTGGGCGAACGGAAACTGGTGGGCTTTTCGCAGGTGCGGCGGCGGCAGGGCGCACTGTTGCAAGTGGGAGTCTACCGCCGCTGGCAGCCGCAGCAGCTGGTGGAACTGCTGGCCCTGCCCACAGCCGAACGGGAGCGACTCACGGAGTTGCTGTTGGCGCGAGGTGTGGGGCTGGACGAACTAACGCCAGCACCAGTGCCGTTTACGCTGCTGGCCGAAACATTTGCCGCAATCCTGTCGGAGCTGCACGGCATCAGCCTCGTTCCATCTGATTGGAATGAGGAAGAGCGTGCAGCGCAGGCGGCGGCCTTACCCAAATACCAGCCGCTGGCCGTGCCTGAATAACAGCGCAAGAAACGGATGGTTGTAGCCATTGCCATACGTTATCCTCCCATCAGGATATTTTGCATGGCTGAGAAAGGCACACGACCATGAACACACCGCGACCCTTCCGCTTTGGCGTTATCAACGAGCAGCTGCTGCCCGCAGCGGCCTGGCGGCAGCAGCTACAGGCGATTGAGGCCTGGGGGTACGACACGTTTTTGATCCGCGACCATGTGGTGCCGGACTATTTCGGCGACCAGTATGGCCCGATTGCGGCCATGATGGCGGCGGCGAGTCTCACGCGCAGGCTACGGGTGGGCACCATGGTCTTCGACAATGACTACCGCCACCCGGCCTTTCTGGCCAAAGAATGTGCCACGATTGATGCGCTGTCGGACGGTCGCTTTGAGCTGGGCATTGGCGCGGGCTGGCTGCGCCGCGAGTACGACCTGGCGGGCCTGCCCTTCGACGCAGCGGGAACCCGGATCGGCAGGTTGGAAGAAGCCTTACACATCCTCAAAACCCTGTGGGCGGGCGAAGCGTGCCATTTCACCGGACAGCACTACCAGATCAGCGGGCTGACATGTGTGCCGCTGCCGGTGCAGCGCCCCCACCCCCCGATCCTGATTGGCGGGGGCCAGCGGCGCATGTTGACGTTGGCCGGGCGCGAAGCAACCAGTGTTGGCGTGCTCACTACCTCAGTAGCCAGCGGCAGCCTGTCGGATGACTACCGCGAGCGGTTGCCAGAAGCGGTGGTTGAGAAGCTCAACTGGGTGCGCGAGGGCGCAGGCGAGCGCTTCGCCGAGATTGAGCTGAGTCTGATCCCTACCGTCATCATCACCGACGAGCGCCGCCATGCAACCGAGCAGCTGATTACCCAACGGGGCTGGGCAGAGCTGAGTGCGGAAACGGTTTGGGGCATGCCCTCGGTCTTCATCGGCAACCTGGCCCACATCGCCGAGGAGATGCAGCAGCGCCGTGAACAATATGGCTTCTCCTACTACATTTTCAGTGATGAGCAGGCCAAGCAGCTGGCCCCACTGGTGGCGCAGCTGGCAAACACCTGAGCCTTTGCACCGCCAGCAGCGATGGCTTTTGTGGTACGATATAGTTGTGCATGCTCAACCTTGATCGGCCAACGTTCGGCTATAGCCGTTTGCAAATTAGTTAAATCAGCCCGGTAGAACGCTACCGTGTTGCAATGGTGGTTTAATCTGCAATCTGCAATAGCGCTGCGCGCCGCCCTTTGGGCAACAGCCAATCTGCAATCTGCTATAGAATGTGAGGGCGTATGACCGTTGAACTCCACGATATTGTCCGTGGGCAGATCGTCTACCCCACCAGCGATGGACTTCCCATGGCAGACAACACCAAACAATTCCGCTGGATTATCACCATTCAGGGCGGCTGTGATGGGCTGTTTAAGGATGATCCCAATGTCTTTGTGGCGGGCGACCTGCTCTGGTATCCGGTGGAAGGCAAGCCAACCATACGCCGCGCCCCCGACACCATGGTGGTGTTTGGCCGACCCAAAGGCGACCGAGGGGCGTATTTGCAATGGGAAGAAGGCAATATCCCGCCGCAGGTGGTGTTCGAGGTGCTGTCACCAGGCAACACTGCCAAAGAGATGGCGACGAAATTCCAATTTTACAGTGACTATGGGGTCGAAGAGTATTACATCTACGATCCAGACAACAATGAATTGGAGGGCTGGCAGCGCGACGGCCTGCTTTTGAAGCCCATTGCCCGGATGCAAGGTTGGGTGAGTCCACGCCTTGGCATCCGTTTCGTAGTGACAAGTGATACACTCCAGATCTACCGACCCGATGGCTCACCCTTTTTGAGCTACATCGAGCTTGAACGTGAGCGTGACGAAGAACGGGTGCGCGCTGAACACGAGCGCCGCCGGGCCGAGCAGGAATGGCTGCAGGCCCAGCAGGAGCGGCAGCGAGCCGAGCAGGAACGGCAACGGGCCGAGCAGGAGCGCATGCGGGCGGAGGCTCTGGCGGCCCACCTTCGTTCGCTCGGCATTGATCCTGACTCCCTCCCTTCTTGACGAGTATTCCACCGGAGTGTTGCATGATCCTCACCCTTGCGGGCGGCGTTGGTGCAGCCCGTTTCCTCGAAGGCCTGTTGCAGGTTGTTCCGCCCGAAACGATAAGCGCTGTTGTGAACACGGGCGATGATTTTGTGCTGCATGGTTTGCACATTTCGCCCGACCTGGATATTGTGACATGCACCCTGGCTGGCTTGATTGACGTGGCTCAGGGCTGGGGCATTACGGGCGACACGGCTGAGTGTATGGAGTGGCTGGGGCGGCTCGGCGGGCCAACCTGGTTCAAGCTCGGCGACCGCGACCTGGCCCTGCACATTCGGCGCACGGCCCTGCTGCGCGAGGGAGCAACCCTGAGCCAGGTGGCCGACCAGTTTCGGCGGGCGTTGGGCGTGTCCATCCGCATCCTACCCATGAGCGACCAGCCTGTGCCCACACACATCATTACCGACGCGGGCGAGATGCACTTCGAGGAATACTTTGTGCAGCGCCGTGCGGCAGATGCGGTGCGGGGCGTGCGCTTTGTTGGGGTTGAAGCCGCCGCACCTGCGCCGGGGGTGCTGGAAGGCATCGCCGGGGCCGAGGCGATTCTGCTGGCACCCAGCAATCCCATCGTCAGCATCGGGCCAATTCTGGCCTTGCCGGGGCTGCGGCAGGCCCTGCGTGAGACTCACGCGCCCATCATCGCCGTGAGTCCGATTGTGGGCGGCGCACCAATCAAAGGGCCAGCCGCCCCGCTGATGCAGGCCGCCGGGCTGGAGGTTTCGGCCCTTGGCATTGCCAGAACCTACCAGGATTTTCTCGATGTGCTAGTGATTGACGAGGTGGATGCTTCGCTTGCTCCTGCAATCGAGCAACTGGGCGTGCGGGCCGTTGTCACCGACACAATCATGCGTGGCCCGGCGGAAAAGGCCCACCTGGCGCGGGTGGCGCTGGCAGCAGGTAACGCATTCGCATTTGCCACAGAGGGCACCGAGCGCACAGAGTAATCTCGTCTGGTTTTCACGATGAACGTCAAGCATCAGTATCAATCTCTGGTTGTGATTGAGGAACGGGTGCCCTTGGCCAACCTGCATGTGGTGGTGCCGATGAAGCGGCTTGACCAGGCCAAAAGCCGCCTGGCGGAGGTGTTGCCGCCCGCCACCCGCCACGCCCTGGCGCTAGAGATGCTGGAACGAGTTGTGAAAGCGATGAGGGATTGGCGAATGGAGATTGCCGAAGAGCAGAAACACAACGAATCTCCAATCGCTCATCGCCAATCGCCAACTCTGTGGCTGCTCAGCCCCGACCCCACTGTGCTAGCTCTGGCCCCAACCTACGCTGCCCGCCCGCTCTTCGACCCGACGGGCGACCTGAACGGGGCGCTGGAACTGGCCCGCGATACGCTGCGGGCTGACGGAGCCGACGGCATGCTGATCATTCCCGGCGACGTGCCGCTGATCACGCCGGGAGATGTGGACTCACTGGTGCAACTCCTGGCCAGCGGGGCTGACATGGTGCTAGCCCCGGATGGCGAGCGCAATGGCACCAACGCGATGGGGCTGCGCCTGCCTTCGGCGCTTCCGTTTCAATTTGGCCTCAACAGCTTTGAAAAGCACACGGCGGCAGCCCGGCAACTTGGCCTGCACACGCACGTCGTCACCTCAGCCACGCTAGCCTTAGATGTGGACACGGCAGAAAGTTATGAACGCTATCGGGAATTGAGCGTTGAGCATTGAGCGTTGAGAACCAGGAATCGGGGTGAGTGAAGCGTGCAACGTGAAACGTACTGCGTACTGAGAAACCAGAAAAGGGCAATAAAGGAAATAAAGGAAATGATATTTTGATGCTACGAACTATTTCCTGCATTTCCCTTACTTCCTTTGCCGTTCGACCCTCGACCCTCGCAATTCATAATTTGTAACTCGTAACTCAAATAAAGAGGAATCACATGGCAAAACTTGGACTCGCGGCGGCGTTGGAGCAGTTTCACCCGAATGAGCTGTTGGAGCATTGCGCCCTGGCCGAGCAGCACGGCTTCAGCGGGGTAATGGCGGCGGATCACTTTCAGCCCTGGGTGCCCCAGCAGGGCCACAATGCCTATGCCTATTCGTGGATGGGGGCGGTGGGCTTGCGCACGACGGGCGATTTTGGGCCGGGCGTGACCTGTCCTACCTTTCGCTTCCACCCCTCGGTAATTGCCCATGCGGCGGCAACCCTGGGGGCGATGTTTCCGGGGCGCTTCTGGCTGGGGCTGGGCAGCGGCGAGGCCCTGAACGAAAACGTGGTTGGTGGCGAATGGCCTGAGCCACTGGAGCGCTTTGAGATGCTGCAAGAGGCAGTTGAGATGATGCAGCGCCTTTTCACCGGCAAAGACGTGCGCTACCGGGGCAAGTATTTTAAGATGAACAAAGTACGTATGTGGACGCTGCCGGAAAAGCCGGTACCGATCTACATTGCCGCCACCGGGCCGCAAACGCTGAAGTGGGCGGGCAAACATTGCGACGGCCTGATCACGCCCGGTGCCAGCCACGAAAAGCTCAAGGGCATTCTGGAGAACTTTGCCAGCGGGGCGCGAGAAGCCGGAAAAGACCCGGCGAGCATGCCGAAGCTGCTACAGCTGCATGTTTCGTGGGCTGAAAGTTACGAGGAGGCCATGCAGAATGCGCTCACCGAGTGGCCTAATGGCGGCATGAACTTCCCCAAACAGGACGTGCGCTCGCCGGACGATTTCGCCGCCATGGCCAAGCTGGTGCGCCCGGAGAACTTCAAGGGCCGGGTGCTGATTTCGACCGACCTGGAGGAACACCGTGCCCATTTGCAGGGCTTTCTCGACCTGGGCTTCGACAAGATTTACATCCACAACGTGGGCCGCAACCAGGAGCAGTTTATCCGCGTCTTTGGCGAACAGGTGCTGCCGAAGCTGCGCTGAAGATTTGCCACAAAGGCACAGAGAACACGGAGTTTTCTGCATTCGACTCTCGCAAAGGCGCAAAGCTCGCAAAGGTTTGCAGATGAAAATTTATTTAGAGTTCCTTGTGCTTTTGTGCCTTTGTGCCTTTGTGCCTTTGTGAGAGGTTCTTCTGCGAGCTTTGTGCCTTTGTGCGAGAAGCTTAGTGCAGGATTTCATGCAGGGCTTCGGCGAAGGTTGGGTATGCAAAGCTGAAGCCGGACTCACGCAGGCGGCCCGGCACCACGCGGCGGCTCTTGAGCAGCAGTTCCGTTTCCGTCCGCAGGAAGAATGCGCCGACCTCCAGCATCAGCCGGTTGGCGGGCAGGCCGATGGGTTGGCGGCACATCTGGCGGAAGGTGCGCATAAACTCACGGTTGGGCAGCGGGTTAGGTGCCGCCAGGTTGACGGGGCCGCTCAGCGCCTCGTGGGCGAGCAACCATTCCAGGCTGCGGATGCAATCTGCCATGTGAATCCAACTGACGTACTGCCTGCCGTTGCCCTGGGTGCCGCCTAAGCCCAGCCGCACAATGTTCGCAAAGGCTTCTGCTGGGCCGCCCTTGCCCCGCCCAAACACCACTGCCATGCGCAGGGCCACTTTGCGCGTGTGGGGCGTGGGGCTATTCCACAGTTCAAATTCCCACTTCTGACACACATCAACGGAAAAACCGCTGCCAATTTCGCCGCTGGCCTCGTCCACCTCCCGGTCATCAGCATCACGGTAGATGGTGGCCGAGCTGGCGTTGAGCCAGACGCGGGGCGGGCGGGCGCAGGTGGCAATCGCCTGGCCGATGACGCGGGTGGAGCGCAGGCGCGAGTCGTAGATCTGGCGCTTGTTGCGGGCGTTGTAGCGGCAGTTCACCGTGCGGCCAGCCATGTTGATGACGGCGTCGGCCCCATCGAAGACGCTGGCCCAGGGGCCGAGGGTTGCACCATCCCAGGCCAGGTAGTGGATGTTCCCGGCATCGGGTTGGGCGCGCCGCGATAGGATGTAGACCTGATCGCCCTGGGCGGCAAAGTGGGCAGCAAAGGCCTGACCAAGGTAGCCCGCGCCGCCGGGTATCACGATTTTTCGTTTGGATGGTGACTGCATTGTATTTCCTCACAAAGATGAACCTGTTCACTTTTGAGAATACCAGGGGAACAGCCATATGTCAAGAGGTGCTACATCACAAGACTGTCATCCAGACTTAACTCCAAATTAACTGGAGTCTGGTATCATAGACGCCATGCTGCCGAAATCAGGTCTTCGGGAGTGTTTTATTATGTAGGTGGGGGATAGTTGTTGCCGACCTTTTGAAAGGAGAGGTTATGCCTCGCGCTCGCCAGGGAATGCCCATGCGTCGTTTCCACCTGGCTTCCATGCTTGCCCTCGTTCTTGCCACACTTGCCAGCCTGTTCATCCCGTCCGCTCCCGCTCAGGCCTTTTCATTTAACCCTGCCGTGGTCATTAGCCAGGTCTATGGCGGTGGCGGCAACAGCGGGGCGACCTTCCGTAATGATTTTATTGAAATTTTTAATCGCAGTAGCAGCCCGGTGTCGCTGAACGGCTGGTCGGTGCAGTATGCCAGTGCCACCGGCAGCACCTGGCAGCGCACAAATCTCACAAATATCACGCTCCAACCCGGTCAGTACTACCTGATTGAGCAGGCAGCGGGCGCCGGCGGCACGGTGGGGTTGCCCACCCCTGATGCTATCGGTACAATTCCGATGAGCGCGACCGCCGGGAAGGTGGCGCTGGTGAACACCGTGACGACTCTTGCCGGGACGTGCCCATCGAGCGACGGCACGGTGGTGGATTTTGTGGGCTATGGTTCCGGGGTGAACTGCTCGGAGCTAACGTCTGCGCCCGCGCCAAGCAACACCAACGCGGTGCTGCGGGTGGGCAACGGCTGCATCGACACCAACAGCAACAACACTGATTTTAACCCTGGTGCGCCGACCCCACGCAACACCGCTGCGGCGCTGGCCCCGTGTGGCACGCCGCCAGGTGACAGCGCCCCCAGTGTGAGCAGCACCACCCCCGCCAATGGTGCCACCAATGTCGCCGTCACCGCAAACCTGACGGTGACCTTTAGCGAGCCGGTGACGGTGGCAGCAGGCGGTTTTACCCTCGCATGCGCCAGTGCCCCGGTGGCATTCAGCCAGAGCGGCGGGCCAACCAACTACACGCTTGACCCCAGCAGCGACCTGCCCGCCAGCACCAGCTGCACCCTCACCGTGGTGGCAGCCCTGGTGACGGATCAGGACAGCGACGACCCACCGGATACGCTGGTGGCAGATGTCGTCGTTTTCTTCAGCACCGTGGCCCCGGCCCCCGAGCCAACCACGCGCATCCGCGATATTCAGGGCGCGGCCCACATTTCGCCCCTGGTGACGCAGGTGAACGACAACACGCCCTCGCTGGGTGCAACGGTGACGAATGTGCCAGGGATTGTGACAGTGGTGCGTGCCAACGGCTTCTACATGCAGGACGCCACGCCCGACAGCAACCCGGCAACGTCGGAAGGGATTTTTGTCTTCACCGGCAGTGCGCCGGGCCGCAGCGTGGGCGATGAGGTGCGGGTGAGCGGCCAGGTCTCGGAGTTCCGGGGCGGCTGCACCAGCGCTAGCTGCACACCCACCAGCAGCGCCTGGAACAACCTGACGATTACGCAGATTGGCCGTTCGGGCACGGGGGGTGGGGCAACTGCCACCCTGGTTTCCAGCGGCAACCCGCTGCCCGCCCCAACCGTAATCGGCGTTGGCGGGCGCGTGCCGCCGACCAGCATGTTCGCTAGCAACGGCGCAGCGCCCACCAACACGATTGAAACCACCAGCTATCCCTTCAACCCGGAGAGCAACGGGCTGGACTTCTACGAAAGTCTGGAAGGCATGCGGGTGCAGGTCAACAACCCGGTGGTGGTTGGCCCCACCAGTAGCTTTGGCGAAATTGTGGTGCTGGCCGACAACGGCACGGGCGCAGGGCTGCGCACGCCCCGTGGTGGCCTCGTCATCACCCCAACGGACTTCAACCCGGAGCGCATTATCCTTGATGACAGTTTCATCCCGGCTAACACCATGCCCCAGGTCAACGTTGGTGACACCTTCACCGCGCCAATTGTTGGCATGATGGATTACAGCTTTGCCAACTTCAAGGTGCAGGTGACGGAAGCGCCAACGCGAGTGGATAACAATCTGCAACCGGAAACGACGACGCTGGTGGGCGGCAATAATCGCCTCACCGTCGGCACCTTCAACATCGAGAACTTTGCCGCTGCGACGGTGGAACCGGCTCGCCGCGATGCGGTTGCCCGCATCATTGTGACCAACATGGCCGCGCCCGACATTGTGGCCCTGCAAGAAGTGCAGGACAACAACGGCCCCACCAACGACGGCACGGTGGACGCCGCCCAGAGCTACCAGACGCTGATTGACGCGATTGTGGCGCAAGGCGGGCCGACCTACCAGTTCCGCCAGATCAACCCGGTCAACAACGCGGATGGTGGGCAGCCGGGTGCCAACATCCGGGTGGGCTTCCTGTTCCGCAGCGACCGTGGCCTGCGCTTTGTAGATCGGGCCGCCCCGGCGGGCACCGACCTGGCCACCACGGGCGTGACGGTGGTGAACAACGCGGGCGCACCCGAACTCGCCTTCAGCCCAGGGCGCATTGACCCGACGAACAGCGCCTTCGATGCCAGCCGCAAGCCGCTGGTGGGCGAGTTCCTGTACAACGACAACCGCATCTTCGTCATCAACAACCACTTCAACTCCAAGGGTGGCGACCAGCCGCTGTCCGGACGCTTCCAGCCGCCCACCCGTTCCACCGAGGTGCAGCGCCACCAGCAGGCCCAGATCGTCAACACTTTTGTGGATAGTATTCTGGCAGTTGATGCGAACGCGGATGTGATTGTGCTGGGTGACCTGAACGACTTTCAGTTTTCGGAGACGCTGAACATTGTGCGCGGCGTTCCCGGCGGCAGCGGCACGCCGGTGCTGCTTGACCCGAAGCTGAGCCTGCCCGCTGAACGGCAGTACACCTACATCTTCGAGGGTAATTCGCAAGTGCTGGACAGCCTGCTCTATAGCAACAGCTTGCAGAGCGGGGCCGACTATGACACGGTACATGTCAATACTGAATTTACAGGAGGGGCGAACGCTTCGGATCACGATCCGAGCGTCGCCCGCTTTTTTCGGCCCGACCGTATCGCGCCAGACACTGTTCTTACCGTTAATCCTGCAAACCCCACCAACAGCACGAGCGCCAGCTTCGGTTTCAGTGGGAGCGACAATCTTACACCAGCAGCCAATCTGACGTTCGCGTGTTCGCTGGATGGGGCGGCCTTTGCACCATGCAGCAGCCCGGTGAGCTACGACAACTTGAGCGACGGGACTCACACCTTCGCGGTGCAGGCGGTGGATGAGGCTGGGAACGTTGATCCGACTCCGGCCACCGTTACATGGCTGGTAGACACGATTGCGCCGACGCTGAGCGGCACGCCCACCACCAACCCCAACGGGGCAGGGTGGTACAACGGTGACGTGACGATTGCCTGGAGCTGTGCCGATGCTGGCGCGGGTGTGGCCGCCTGCCCGGAGAACAGCAGCATCAGCGGCGAAGGGGTGAACCTGACTGCCACGGCCAGCGTAAGCGACCGGGCGGGCAACCGCACCACGGCCACCAGTGCCCCGCCAGTCAGCATTGACCGCACCGCGCCGACCACGACCTCGTCGGTGCGCACCCTGGGGGGCGGCGCAGCCATCACGCTCTCGGCCAGCGATAGCCTGTCGGGCGTGGCGGGAACGCAATACAGCATCAACGATGGCGCACCGCAGCCCTACAGCCTGCCCTTCCTGATCACTGGCCCCGGCCAGCAGTTTAGTATTGCCTTCTTCAGCAGCGATGCGGCGGGCAATGTGGAAACGACCCAAACGCTGAACATCACCGTCGGCCCGGCCAATCAGTCGGTGCGTCCAGTGCTAGAGTGTGTGGTAGACCGAGGGGCGGGCTGGAACCCGGCTACGCGCTACGTGGCCCGCTTCGGCTACCTGAACGAGAACGCCGTGGCTGTCATCATCGCCGCCGGGCAGAGCAACCGCTTTATCCCTGGCCCCGTCAACCGGGGGCAGACCACCAACTTCCTGCCCGGGCGGCAGCGCAGCAGCTTCAGTGTTGAGTTCAACGGCAACAACCTCGTCTGGGCGCTCACCGGCCCAGACGGGCGCACCCGCACCTCAACCGCCTCCAGCGGCTCGGCCCGCTGCCCGTAACCTCTCCACGGGAGCGCCACCTGGCAAGGCGGTGCTCCCGTGAGTCCGTAGTATGAACAAGTGGAGTGCGGCGGCTGTGTTTGCACACGCGGCAGCATGACTGCCGCACTCCACATCGCCAGACAACCTTCAGCCTTCAGCCTTCAGCCTTTCCTTGATAGTACTCCAGTCCCTCCAAATAACTACTACATCTGGTGGGTTATACACATATCCTCCACAAAATGTGGATAACCCGTTGTGCAGCCGGGTGTGCTATAATGCCAGGAACAAGTGCGCACACCCGTGCTGAGGCCCTATGAGCAACGACGACGACCGCCTGCTAAGCCCAAACTCCAATGAAGATGACCAGCAGGTGGAAAAGAGCCTGCGCCCGAAACGGCTGGCCGAGTTTATTGGCCAGGAGAAAGTTGCCGAACAACTGCGTATCGCCATTGCTGCGGCTCAGGCCCGCAAAGACCCCCTCGACCACACGCTGTTTTACGGCCCGCCGGGGTTGGGCAAAACTTCGCTTGCCGGGGTTATCGCCAACGAAATGGGCGTGCAGCTCAAAATCACCAGCGGCCCCGCTATCGAGCGGGCGGGCGACCTGGCCGCCATTCTCACCAACGTCAAAAAGAACGACGTACTGTTTATTGATGAAGTGCATCGGCTCAACCGGGCGGTGGAAGAGGTGCTCTACCCAGCGATGGAAGATTTTGCCCTTGACCTGATTGTGGGCAAAGGCCCAAGCGCCCGCAACCTGCGCCTGAACCTGGATCAGTTTACGGTGGTGGGAGCAACCACGCGCCTGGCCTTGCTCACCTCACCGTTGCGCGACCGCTTCGTTTCCGTCCATCGGCTGGAATTTTATTCCGACCAGGCTATGTACGAAATTGTGGCCCGCGCCGCCCGCATCCTGGGCATGCCCATCATCCCCGAAGGGGCGATGGAGATTGGCCGCCGTGCCCGTGGCACCCCCCGCATCGCCAACCGCCTGCTGCGCCGCGTGCGCGACTACGCCCAGGTCATCGCCGACGGGGTGATTACGGTGGAGGTGGCTCAGGCCGCGCTGGCCCAGCTTGAAGTTGACCAGCTGGGGCTGGATGAAAACGACCGGCGGCTGCTACGGGCCATCATCGAACTCTTCAACGGTGGGCCGGTGGGCCTTTCTACCCTGGCTGCCGCCCTGGCCGAAGAGGTAGATGCGATTGAGGATGTCTACGAGCCGTTCCTGCTACAGCTAGGCTTTTTGCAGCGCACCCCCCGTGGCCGCATTGCCACCCGCCGCGCCTACGATCACCTCGGCGTCCCCTACAGCGAGCGCTCCGCCGACGATCCGCAACAGCCACGGTTGTTCTCGTAGTCATCGTGGCAAAACCATTACCCTGCCCGTAGTGCGGACTTTAGTCCGCGTAAATGACGTATT
>JALONX010000760.1 GCA_025454695.1 Chloroflexaceae bacterium | reverse complement strand
GCCTTTTCATCACAAACAGCACTGTTTGGGGCCTTTGCTGGCACCAGCGTCTTAAACTATGCCTTTGGCCTGCTGATGGGCTGGAGGCTGCTGCCCGCCGACTTTGGCCTGCTGGCCTTTGCCCAGACGGTGCTGCTGGTGGGGGGCCTGGTGCTCAACGCCGGGTTTAGCCAGAACATGGCCGCAGCCCTGGTGCGCGAAGCAGACGAGCAGCGAGCGGCCCTGGTGCGGGGGGCCATGCTGGCGAACATGCTACTGGCCCTGGCCATGGGCCTGGGGCTGCTGGGGCTGTTTACCGCCGGGCCGTTTCAGCCCGGTTTTGAAACGCCGCTGATCGTCGCCATCGTCGCCCTGACTCTGCCGTTGTTTGCATGGCTGGCGATTGTGCGGGCCACCGCCCAGGGGCTAGAACATTTCGGCACGGTGGCATGGCTGCAAGTGCTGGAAGTGGGCGGCAAAGTTGGCGGGGGCCTGGCGCTGGTGGCGCTTGGCTTTGGCGCCGCCGGAGCAATTGCCGGGTTTCTGGTGGGAGGGCTGCTGGCAGCGGCTTGGGGCGGCTGGTTTGTGGTAGCCCGGGCCCGGGTGGGGCTGCTTGGCCCATTCCGCTGGCCTGCCATCAAAGACTCAGGCGATTTGTTTGGGGCGTTACTGGCCTTCGCCCTGCTACTCAACCTCGATCTGCTCTTTCTGAAGCTGGTGGGCACTGGTGATACGGCTGTGGTGGGCCAGTATCAGGCGGCGATTGTGCTGGCGAACACGCCCTACTACCTGGTGGCGGCGCTGCTGCCCATGCTCTTTACCCGCATCGCCCGCCTTGGCAGCCTGCACCAGAGCGGGGCCGAAACGGGCCAGGGGTTGCAACTGGTGTTGCTCTTTCTGGTGCCGGTGGAGCTGGTGCTGATGGTTGCGCCTGAGCTGGTGTTGGGCCTGCTCTTCCCGGATAGCTATGGTGCTGGGGCCGGGCCGCTGCGCCTGCTGGCCCTGGGCAACTGCGGCCTGCTGCTACTGGCCACCATGGCCGTCGCCTTTCAGGCCACCCGGCAGGCGCAGGTCGTCGGGCGGCTCATTGGCCTGCTTGTCGCCGCCGAAGCTGTGGCACTATGGCTAGTGGTGCCACGCTGGGGAGCGCTGGGGGCGGCGAGCTGTTTTGTCGCTGCAACCTACAGTGCATTGGCCTGGCTCAGCTGGCACTACGCCCATGCGCTGCCCCAACACCAGGTGCAGGCCGCCTGGCGCTGGCTGGCCCGCTACACCCTGGCGCTGGTAGCGGGGCTGGCCTGTGGTGCCGCCGTCGCGTTCGTGGGCCTTTCCTCCATCATCACCCTGCTGGCTGGGGCGCTGGTGTTCGCCTTGGCAGCGGCGGGCAGCGGGCTGGTGCCGTTTCTCCCCCGGCTGCAAGCCCGGCGCATGTAGCCCCAGCAGAGCCCTTGGCCTGGCCCATTTCCTGCTTTTTGCAACTAAAATATGCAAGTTAGCGCGTTTATTCACACGAGTTACGCTGCAGGATTGGCCGCGTAATTCGTGTTATTCACACGAGTTACGTGGTGAGGGTGTGGGAGCGGCTCCGCCGCTCCCACGACTCCCCTTGTTCCGCTCGCTGGGGCGGCTTCGCCGCCCCAGCGAGCGGAACAAGAAAGCATTGCGGAGAATCTGCGACCATCCAAACCTCCCGCTTGAGGAGCGACCGCGTAACTCGTGTTATTCACAGGTGACAAGATTAGACAGATAACGCAGAGCAAATGCGTTAGTTTATACCAATATAAGAGTGTTCACAACTTGTGTAAGCGCGGCGCTTGTACTATACCACGCTGTATCATTACGAAACAACTTGTGGTAAAGTATATCAATATCTACAACATATGATTGAGGAGGCTGCATGTTATTCAGAAACGTCGCCATCGAATCGGTTGCGTATGACCTGGCCCCCCACCGGATCACCTCGGAGTGGCTGGAGGATCAGATCGCCGAAACGATGGAGCGTCTGAGCGTGCCACGTGGCAGGCTCGTTGACTTGTCGGGAATCCACGAGCGGCGTCTGTGGGATCCTGGCACCAGACCAAGTACCGTCGCCACCATCGCGGCCCAAAAGGCTATCGAGGCGGCGGAGATTGATCCGCAAGAGATCGGCTGTTTAATTAACACTTCAGTTTTCCACGATTATCTGGAACCTTCCACTGCGGTATTTATTCACCGCAACCTGAACCTTTCGCCCGCCTGTACCAACTACGACGTGCGCAATGCTTGTCTGGGCTTTGTGAATGGCATGACCATTGCGGCCATGATGATTGAGTTGGGGGCGATTAAGTACGGTCTGGTTGTTTCTGGTGAAACCATTCAGGATGGCATTATGGCCACCGTCGAGCGGCTGAAATCAGCCGACGCCACGCCCCAGGAGTTCCGCGAAAGCTTTGCCTCGCTGACGCTGGGCTGTGGTGCCGTTGCCATGGTGTTGTCGCGGGCGGACGAGAGCCGCACCAGCCACCGCATCAACGGCGCGGTGACGCGGGCCGCCACTGAACACAACGAGCTGTGCATTGGCCAGCCCACATGGATGAAGACCGACGCCAGCGGCCTGCTGGTGGCCGGGGTGAAACTGGCGACGGAAACCTGGCAAATGGCTGCCGAAACCCTGCCCAACTGGAGCGACGACCAGATTGCGCTCTACGCACCCCACCAGGTTGGCTCGCGCCACATGGCGGCGGTGGCCCAGGCCCTCGGCATCACCTCCAACAAGCTGCACCTGAACTTCCCCACTCAGGGCAACATGGCTTCCGCCGCTGTGCCAATTACGCTGGCCCAGGCCGCTGAGGTCGGGCGCATCAAAGCGGGCGACCAGGTGGCCCTGCTCGGCATCGGCAGCGGCCTCAACTGCTCGATGATGAGCGTGACCTGGTGAGGTTGTGTGGCAAAAGACTGATGAAACGTGAAACGTGAAACGTGCAAGAAGTTCACGTTTCACGTTTTACGCCGCACGTTTCAGGTCACAACTTCTTGATGAAGTAGTATGAGTCGTTCTCGTTGCTGGGGTGCAGCGTGTAGCCCATTTTCAGCTTCAGCCCGTAGTTCTCGTAAGCGTAGACCGGGCTGCGGGAACGGATCTGGTAGCAGCCCCGCTGCCTGCACAGCGCAATTGCATGTTCCTGGAGCTGCTGCCCAAGGCCCTGCCGCCGCTCGCCGGGCCGCACCCCAAAGGCTTCTACGTAGCCCTCCCGCAGCGGTTCGCCCGTGCTGTTCAGCACCGGCGGGCGGCCTTCCTCCCGGCCCAACACCTGCACAAAGAGGTGCAAAAATCCCACGCATTCAGTGCCGTTCCAGGCCCCCAGCACCAGCGACTCATTCACATGGGTCGGGTGCAGCAGCACATACTTCATCTGGTTCAGCTGCTCCGCCACCGCCAGCAGCGCTGCAAACTCCGCCGTGTCTGGTTGCACCAGAGTGATGGTTGTGTTCATATTGCAGATTGTAGATTGCAGATTGCAGATTAACCGAAGCTAAAGCAACCTGAGTTCGGGATAAGCAAGCGTACCCGCACCAGCATCCTGAGTAGGCCACCCCCATTATCGTTCCTATCGGCTCGGTGTCCGACTGGCCGTATCGAAGGATGCGGATTGGTCGCACG
>JALONX010000073.1 GCA_025454695.1 Chloroflexaceae bacterium | reverse complement strand
TTTTTCGCAGAAGCCCTTTTTGGGGCCAAATGTTGACGTGCTTCCAAGAGAGACAGGCGATGAGGAAGGCAAAATCCCTTTTTTCTTATCCCGAACTGAGGTTATTAGCTTCTCTGTGCCCTCTGTGCCCTCTGTGGCACATGTGTGGTTCAAAAACTCACAACCTTACGATTCGCGCCGTTGCCCGCCCCTCCTCGATCTCCAGCAACGCCACTGAGAGACCGCCGCCAAAGCGGGGTCGCCCCGCCGCGCCGGGGTTGAGAAACAGAACGCCGTCATGGGTTTCCAGCAGGGCCACATGGGTGTGGCCAAAGACGAAGACCTGCGGGCGCGGTTCAGGGAGGCAGCGCACCAACGCTTCCGGCTTGCCGCCAATGTGGGTCAGGTAGATGTTGACGCCAGCCAGGGTGAGCTGCTGGCTGGCCGGGTAGCGCCGAACCAGTTCGCCCGTGTCGGTGTTGCCGTGAACGGCGCTGACGGGCGCAATGGCCTCAAGGGCAGTGATGATGGCAGGGCTGCCAATGTCGCCCGCGTGGAGGATGTGGGCCACCCCCTGCAACTGGGGCAGCGCCCGTGGGTCGAGGTAGCCGTGGGTGTCGGAGAGAATGCCGATACGCATGATGAATTACGAGTTACGAGTTATGAGTTATGAGTGACCGAAGCAAGGGATGTTTCGTGCGACGTGAAACGTAAAACGTGATGCGTGAAATGTACTGCGAACTGCGTGTTGCGTGCTGCATGCTGCGTAACACATAGGTGTTCTGCAAACAACGTTTCTTTGTATACCACGCACGCCATGTCATTCCGAACGAAGTGAGGAATCTCCATTGCTGCGCATTGAAGACCCCTCCCTGCGGTCGGGGTGACAGTGGACTGCGATGAGAAACATAGTCCGTGCTGCGTGCTGCGTACTGCGTAACACATAGTCTGATCCTTCATCCTTCATCCTTCATCCTTTTCCGGTCACTCGTCAATCCCTCAGCTTCTCTGCCCCTCTGCGTCTCTGCGTTTCCTGCTGGTTCGGCAAGCGTCTCTGCGTTTCCTGGCTCCGCTGGCTCCTCGCCCTTGTCGCGGCGTAGCAGCCCGGTGACGGACTCGGCGGTGATTTGCAGCGCCACCCGCGTTTGCAAAATCACACTGTCGAGGATGGTGGGGTCGCGGGCTTCGCGGGGCAGGGCCATCACAAAATGGTTCAGCACATGGCTCCGTTCGAGGATGAAATCGTGCCATGTGGCTTCCGGGTTGGAGCGGCGCATGTCCGCCAGGTGAATTTCGGCGTACTCCACCAGCTTCTCGGCGGTGTCGGCGGTGAGCTGGGCTGCCGAGCCGACGAAGTTGTAGGTTGGAGCTTCAGCGGCCCATTCGGTGTAGGCGTGGCCGATATGGCCCACCACCACCTCGCCCTCGGCCAGGTTTTTGGAAGCGGCGTGGTCGGCGACGAGGTAGGTCTGCTCGTTCAGCATGTCGCGCAGCGTCAGTGTCAGCCCTTTTTGAATGGCGGTGATGAGGTAGGGCCGCATGCGCACCCCGGCCCACAGGTGCAGCAGCTGCTGTTCCGCCGGTGTGACCTCGAAGCCGCCCTGCTCCGCCGCCGTGCCAAGCTGCTCCAGCAGGGTGCGCCCGTCTTCCTGGCGGTAGTCGAAGGCGAACCAGGAGAGAAAACGGTCGTAGCCGCGCTCCTCCAGGTCATCCAGCGAGTCAAGCTGGTCAGCGCTGTATTTGTTGTTCCAGTACAGCGCCATAGCTGTGGGGAAGGAATCGGCGACGCTCTGGGCGGCCTCAACGATTTTGGGCAGCAGGGTTTCCTGGGCGTCCCGCAGCCGCTTCTGCTCGGCCCGGTGGGTCTGTTCCAGCGGCAGGTGGCAATCTTTGTATTTCTTTCCGCTGCCGCAATAACATGGGTCGTTGCGGCCAATTTTGTTTTTCTTTTCAACCACGGTAGGCATCGGGCTACTCCTGTGTAAACGCGCCGTTCGTTACCACGCGGATTGTAGCACATAGCGCATACCAGAACGTTGCCGTGGTATACTCGCATGCGAGTGCCGAGTGCCGAGTGCCGAGTGCCGAGTGCCGAGTGCCGAGTGCCGAGTGCCGAGTGCCGAGTGCCGAGTGCCGAGTGGCTGACCGAAGACTGGGGACAAGGGGACAAGGTGATCGATTTCATAGCCTTCAGCCTTCAGCCTTCAGCCTTCAGCCTTCAGCCTTTGAATACGTTTCACGTCCCACGTTTCACGTTTCACGTAGTTCTAACAGGCAATGAAAATCTCTCTCATCTGCACCGTGCGCGACGAGGCCGATAACATCGGCGCGTTGCTCGATTCCATGCTGGCCCAGACCAGGCCGCCCGACGAGATTGTGGTCAATGATAACTTGAGCCGCGACGCCACGCCGCAGGTTGTGCGGGAGTATGCCGCTCGCGAACCGCGCATCAAGCTGGTTTCAGGTGGACATAACATTCCATCGGGGCGCAACAATGCCATTCGCCACGCCAGCGGCCAGATTGTCGCGTGTACCGATGCGGGGCTGACGCTAGAACCGACCTGGCTGGCGGAGCTGGTACAGCCGATTGAAGCGGGACGGGCCGATCAGGTGGGCGGGTTTTTTGTGCCCGCGCCCCAGAGCCTGTTTGAGCTGGCCCTGGGGGCGACCAATTTTCGCCACCCGGAGGAGATTGAGCCAGCGAAGTTTTTGCCCTTTGGCAACTCCATGGCCTTTCGCAAGGAGGTGTGGGTGGCGGTGGGCGGCTTTCCCGAATGGCTCAGCCACAGCGAAGACCTGGTGTTTGACCAGGCTATCGAGCGGGCGGGCTTTCGGCGGGCCTTTGCGCCCACGGCTCTGGTGCGTTTTCGCCCCCGTGAGTCGTTGGGGGCCTTTTACCGCCAATACGTCAACTACGCCCGTGGCGACGCCAGGGCCGGGCTGTGGCCCATGCGCCACGCCATTCGCTACGGCACCTACGTTGCGCTGTTGCTGCTGCTGCTGGGGCTGGGCTGGCGCAAAACCCGCATGGCGGCGGCGTTGCTGCTGCTGGCGGGCTTGGCCGCCTACACCCGCGCCCCCTACCGCCGCCTCTGGCCCCAGACCCGCCACCTGCCCCCGCTTCAGCGGCTCTACACCCTGGCCCTGGTACCACTCATCCGCATCACTGGCGATGTGGGCAAGATGGTGGGGTATGCGAGTGGTTTCAAGCGTGAAACGTGATGCGTAATCCGTAATCCGTGATGCGTAATCCGTGATGCGTAACCCGTAATCCGTGATGCGTAACAACAGGGAAATAAGGGAAATAAAGAAAAGTACAACCTGACGCTCAAAATAGTTCCCTCATTGCCTGCATTTCCTTTGCAGCTGCGTCAATCGGCGTGTTCTGGCTTCGGTCTCCGGTCTCCGGTCTCCGGTCACTCGTCACTCGTCACTCGTCACTCGTCACTCGCCTTGCTCCGTTCATCGCTCATCGTTCATCGCTCATCCTGCCGGCTTTTCCCGCTCGCTCTTCGGGATGGGCCGCAGGCGCATGTTGAGCTGGGTGAGGTTCTGGGGCGCGATCTGCTCGTTGAGGCCGGGGAAGCGGATGGAAAGCTGTTTGCGCTCGTCGAGCTGAATGTTCACCTGAGTTTGTAGATCAAGCTCCTGCAGGCCATAATCCACAAAGGCATTGTCGAGCGACGTGAGTCCCTGCTGAATCGCATCTACTGCCTGGCCAAGGGCCGCGCCAAACTCGCTAGGATTGGTGGACACGCGCCCCTGAAATTCGGCTAGCTGGCCCTTGAGTGCGCTGTTTTCTTTTTGCAGCTCGTCAATCAGCCCCTGCCGTTTGTCCAGTTCCTGCCGCAGGTTGCGGTTCTCCTGCTGAGTCTTAAACAGGGCCTGCTGAGCTTCGGCCAGGTCGGCCTGGCACTGGGCCAGCTTTTTGCGCAGCACCTCCGGGTCATCGGCGGGCATGTCGAGCGCGGCGTTGAGGCGGGGGAAGAGCGCGAGCAGGCCGTCCTGGTAAACCTCCAATTCCTTCCGCAAAAAGGGTGCGCCCTTTTCCGGGTGCATGCTCTGGCCTTTGTCGGCCACTGCCGCCAGCCGTTCTTGCAGCGGCGGCAGGATTTTCAGGCCCTCTTCACATGTTTGCAGGTAGATTTTGACCTGCTCTTCAGGCGGTAGTTCAATCACGTTTATTTTAAGCCGCTGCCGATCCTTCAAGCCGGGCAGCGGGACGATACTGTCAGTCATCGGGCGTCTCCTCTGTTGGCGGGTTGCCCACCAGGGCCAGCGGGGCAATGCGGGCACGCAAACGGCTGCTGAAGCTGCTGCTCTGGAAGAAGCCGCTGCCGGTCGGGTTGGCGGGCGTCACATCGAGCCGCCCCTGCCCCTCAACCCGCGCCAGCGTAAAGGCCAGGCTCAGGTCAAGCTCAATCTCCGGGAAAAAGAACGAGACCACCGGCAGGTCGTTGCCGCTCTGGTCGCGCTCGGTTTTTGTGGCGACCGCATGCGCATCCAGGGCGTTCTGGGCCTCGGCAATGTCCAGGGCCACCTGCCGCAACATCTCGGTCAGCGGGGCGGCGGTTGGGCGAAGGGTGATTTGTTCTGACATAGGTGTGAAAAGGATGCAGGATGACGTATGAAGTATGAAGACCATTGAGTACACCGTAAGCTACGTTTTCTTGCCGTGCCCTCCCTTGTCACCCCGAGCGAAGCGAGAGGTCTTCACCGCATTGCAATGCAGATTCCTCACTTCGTTCGGAATGACACCGAGTTGCATGGTGGACAAAGAAACGCCCTTACCAGGATGAGTCGCCTGGAGACTCATACTTCATACATCATCCTTCATCCTTGCTTATGCTGGCGGCGGTGCTGGGAAGTCAATCGTAACCACGGCGGTGAGTCCGCCCAGGGTGGCCCGAATGGTGGCGGTGCCGCTGGCGTCGGCTTTGCGCCGTTTCAGCTTCACCGTGCCGCTGAGCCGTTGCGGGTCGTTGGCCACGGCGGCCAGTGCCACCGTGCTGGCGGTGAGCAGGCCGGGGCCGTTCAGCACCAGGTCAACCGATTTGTTGTTGGCGTTGCTGAAGCCGCCCTTTTTGAAGATGGTGACCGTAATATCCATCTCGGTTTCGGCGGTGTCGCCTTCGGGGGCGGTCAGGGCGTTGGCGGCGGCAGACATGGTGAGCCGTGGCCCCTGAGTGGCGACGATGGGCGGCGGGAAGCGGGTGTCGGTGCGCGGGCGCAGGTCGGCGTACATGTAGCTGGTGCCCCGCGACGAGGCCGACTCGAACTCGCTGTTGATCTCGGTGTTGCTGCTGCTGGTGTTAAACGTCTGGTTGAAGCCGCCGTTGATGCCGCCAAACAGGGCGTTCAGGCCACTGGCAGCGTTGAAGCGCGAGTTGAAGCCAAAGTTGCTGCGCGAGGACGAAATCTTGGTGGTGCCGTCGCTCTGGAAGTCGCTCACGTCGAACTTGGCGAACATCTGCACCGTGCGGAACTGGTAGAAGGTGGGCTGAATGTACTGAATCAGGCGGGCGTCCTGCTGGATCACCGGCTCGACCTTTTCGATCTCGCCGTCTTCGTTGATGACCTGGTTCAGGGCGATCAGGGCCGGAACGGTGGTGTTGGCCAGTTCTTTGGCGGCGTTTACGCTGTTGGTGTCCAGGGCCTTCTGGGCGTCGGCCACGGCCAGGCCCACCTGGCGCACAAAGTCGCCGTAGGCGGCAGAGGGAATGGCCTGGCGGCTGATGTCTTCGGGCGAAACATTCTGCACGCCAGCACCCAGCACGGCGGTGGCGGCGAGGGCGGTCTGTTCACCATGCACCTGCACGGCGGCGCTGGTGGTGTCGGCGGCAACAATCTCCTGCTGGCCGTCGCTGTGGGTGTCGGCGGCGAGGCGGGTCTTCTTCGAGGTCTCGCTCATTGCAGTCTTGCTCCTATGGTAGTGATGCTGATGGGCTGGGACGTTGTGGTATGTACTTTATGAAACGGCGGGCTGCACACCGTTTCGATCACAGAGTTGCTGCAACGGGATGACAGGCTGATGACAGGTGATGGGAGTTTGCCTGTGGCAGCAGCGCTGCCACAGGTCGTTTGCTGGACGTGTGGTAAACCAGGCTAGCGGTTGACCAGGGGTAAGAACACGCGGCGAGGCGCTGGTTCGGGCGCTGGTTGGGCGACAGCCTCTACCACCAGGCTGCGGGCAACCTGCACACCGTTGACCGTCAGGCGCAGGGTGGCATTGCCGGGGGCTAATGCCGTTAGCAGGTTCGTTTCAGGGTCGTAGGTTACAGCGGCAGTGGCTGACGCTGAGCTGGGTTGCCCAATGGTAACATTATCACCGCTCCACATGCTGGTGACAGGATAGCGCAAGGGTAGCTGGCGATTACGTACCTGAAAGCCTGTAGCAGTCACGGTGACTTGTTCACCAACCCGCATTCGTTCGGGTAACACCAGTTCAGCTCGTTCCAGCACCGGGCGAACCTCCACCTGCATCCAGTCAGCAGCGATGCCTGGTTGAACACCATACAGCATCCAGCCGTTAAAGCCACCATTGTCCGGTTCACCATAGGGCACTTTGCCAGCAGCCGGGCCGATAACATGGAGCACGCCATCGCTGCGGCGTAGGTTGACATAGTGAGCGTGGCCACAGTGGTAGATGATGCCTTTCCCTGATTGCTCACGGAACCGGCGCATCCACGAGTTCAGCAGTTCGATGTCGAGGGGATGGTTGAGGGTGCGGGTGTTCGGTGGCAACGGATCGAAGGTCGGGTGGTGGCCGATTACCACGACGTTCTCAATGGCCGGGTTGGTCTGGGCATCAAGCAGGGCAGCCTGTAGCTCAGGCAGTTGATCGAATTCGGGCCGGTGGAGGAGGGCATTGGCCGTGTTCAGCAAAATAAAGCGCACCCGTTTGTGATCGAAGATGGTGCGGGTGGTAAAGCCACCATTCACATAAGCCTCGATCGTGCCGGTTGTTTGTGGGCGTAGTTCGTGGTTGCCTGGAATAACGTAGATGGGAAAGGGCGGTGTTTCACCGAACTCTTCAGCCAGCACCCGTTTGGCAAATGCAATATCCTCCGCTGTACCATTCTCGATCAGGTCGCCCGCGATAACGAGGAAATCAGGCTGGGCAGCCCGAACTTGCTGGAAAATCTGGCGGCTCAGCTGTTCTTCCACACTGGGTGTAGTTGTTTGGTAGAGGTGGGTGTCGCTGACGAGGGCAAAACGCCAGCGCTCGGTCTCAATTGTGCCGTTTGTGATCACCACCGGGTCGGGCTGGCTCCGTCGTCTGGGCACTTCAAGCGGAGGCGCGACCTTCACCGTAATGTCGTCGAAGGTCACTTCACCAGTGTAGACCCGACTCGCTGCTGTTTCTACCACATAGATATGGCGCAAGTAGAGCGGAAATTGCAGGCCGGAAGGCACAGTGGCTTCAACATACCGCCATTCCGTGCCGAAGTTGGGGTCGTAATCCGCCGTCAGGTCGAGATTCGTGTCTACGCCGAGGTTGGCTGCATGGCGGATGCTTAAACGCAGCCAGGGCATTGCCGGGCTGCTCGATTTGACCCAGACGCCGATACGAACGGGTTGGCCAGGCAGTTCGAGAAAGGGTAGGGGCTGGCTGGTTCGCAGGTAGGCTGCCCTTGTGCCGGTGCTACAGCCGGGGCAGGTGCCGCTAAAATCGTAGCTGAGCTTCAAGCCGTTGCCCTGCCGCCCTGCCGCCAGCGCCATGGTAGCCTGTGCCCGTGCAGTGGCCGCTGTCCAGTCTTCCATACTTTCAAGAGTGGAGACCACCACCTCTTGCAGCCCAACCGTGACAGGTAGAAACGTTTCAACGTCGCCCACTCGGATCATTACCAGATTCGCGCCACTGTCACTTCTAGCTTGAACGGCAAATTCGCCTTGCTCTGTCGGCAGCATGCTCACCAAGCTAGTATCAAAGGTGAGTTGAACGTCAAGGGGATCCAGGGTGGCGCTGTACCCGTCCTCGTCGTAGCCAACAAGCCGGAACGTGGCCGACGCATCGGCGACCAGGGTCAGGCGTGGGGGAAAGCTCTCGATGCGGGCCAGGGGCTTGAGCAGGCGCAGATCGCAATGTCCGGTAACGCCGCTGCTGCTCGCCTGCACCTGAAGCATGCCAGCTTCACCGCTTGCCCGCAGGATGTTTGCCTGCACCGTGCCCGCTGGCTGCACCTGCCACTGGGCGGTACGCACCTCAACGGCGCTGAACTGCTCGTCGTGACCCCGCAGATCGAGGGTGCGGGCCAGGTTGGGGAAGACCTGGTTGCTATTGAGATATGCATGGGCCGGGGCAAGCACCAGCGTGCGAAGCTGGCCACTGCCGGGCGCAACGAACAGACCGATGGCATTGGGAATAGGGCGCTCTCCACCATCGGAAGGGCGGTTGATGAGGGTTGCACTGCCAAAGCCAGGGCGACGGGCAGCCAGCATGGCCGAGCCGCCGCCGTCCAGATTCATGGCATTGTAGGCTCCCAGCGCCAGCATAAACTGCCCCAACTCCTGAAGGCTCGCGCCGTGGCTCAGGGTTTGTTTCCCGTCAATTGTTGCTAGCAGCATCCGCCGTCCATCGGCAGAAAAGCCCACAGCGGAACGGGCCGCAATATCGCGGGTATCCAGATCATTAGCGAGAGCGCCATGTTGCACCAGGACAATATTGCCACCAACGGCAAAGCGGGGCGGCACTGGCGGGGTGATCGTTGGCGTGATGTTCACCGTAACGGGCGTACCGGGAATCAACGCATCCAGCGTGACAGCGCCCTGCTCGCGCCCCACCAGCAGAAAGCCATCGGCGGGCGGGGCAGGCAACACTGCGCGGCCAACCTCCGTTACCGCAGTGCTTACCGCCGCAACGCTGCCCTGCACCACGGTGACAAGACGGAGTTGGCTAGCACCAGGGAAGCTCACCGATATGGCCCTATCACTCCACAGGGGTGTGTACAAGCCAATAGCATCGTTCAGCACTTCGGCGGTGTTGATAAAGGTGATCAAACGCGGGCCGCTCAGAACGTTTGACTCAAGCTGCCCAACGACTACGAGCTGTAAGAGGTGTCCAATGCCCTCATCATCCACTCCAGCGTAGTGCCAGTTGAAGCCGTCGCCCTGGGCCGATTTTAACATGCGCCCGTTCTGTATGGCTGCACCAATTGGTGCGCCAGTAGTGTTGATGTCGAAGAAATCACCGTTAATAGCCGCAACCGCACCGGCACTGTTGGCCAATGTCGAAAGGGGCGCTGTGGCTGCCACCCTGCCGGGAAAGATCAGGTCGGTAGTGAGCGTGGGCGTTGCCAGGTCAACAGTGAGGACATAGTCACGAAGCCAGCCGCTGGCATCTACCCGGCCTGTAGTCGTCAGACTGATGCCTGGCCCAATCGCCAGCGTTTCCTGGCTAAACACCAGACCAGCCGGTGCAGCATAGGCCTGCGCTACAAACGTTTGTACAGCAGGATGGAGGAAGCCAGCCACTGGCAGGTGGGGCAAGCCCGCAAGGAGGCCAGTGGACGCAAGGGCAGCTGTGCCACCGCTGGCAAGGGCCAGCTTCAAGAGGGTGCGGCGGCTGATACGGGACGCCATTAGTTTCCCTTTCATGTTACCTCAAGCCCATGTGGTGCTTGTGTGCAAGGCGCGTTGTGCTGACGAATGGGACAAGGATGTGTTTGGCGGAGTCTTTGCGTTGCCAACGTTTGCGCTCGACAAGCAACCACCCGGCGAGGCCTACGGTTACGCCTCATCAGGAGAAACGGGAGATGACAAATTAGAAGAATGCTTCACCATGCAGACGGAAGTATACGCCAATCATGTTAAGCATTGCTCAAAAAACCGTTAAGAAATTCCAAAGGAAGTTGCATGTTGCGTCAACATGCCTGGTTCCTTACCACAAGCACGTTGGGCCAGGCTGCGTATATAATTGGGGGAGAACGCTTCGCAGTGAAACCAGGAGGTTGGGATGGGCGTGTTACGGCAGCTATTTGGGGCTAGTAAAGATGAAATCTGGCAGCAACTGGCCAATGAAATTGGCGGCACCCTGGTCAGGGGTGATTTTCCGCATGATATAAAAGTTGAAGCCCATGTTGGCGAATGGACGCTCACTCTGGACAGCTATGTTGTGTCTACTGGCCAGATTACGATCATCTACACCCGCATGCGGGCACCCTATGTGAACAAGGACGGCCTGCGCTTTAAGGTGTACCGCAAGGGACTGTTTAGCGATCTGGGTAAGCTGTTGGGCATGCAGGACATTCAAACTGGCGATCAGTCCTTCGATGATGCTTTTATCATCAAGGGCAACGATGAGGCCCAGGTGCGCCGCCTGTTGCATAACCCACGCCTCCGCAGGCTGATAGATGCTCAGCCCGAGATCAGCCTGTCGGTGGAAGATGATGATGGCTGGTTCGGTAAACACTTTCCTGAAGGTGTGGATGAGCTGCGCTTTCTGGCCCATGGCACCATTACAGACCTGACGCGGCTGAAAGCTCTCTACGACCTCTTCGCCGAAGTGCTGCACAGCCTCTGCCAGATTGGCTCGGCCTACGAAGAAGACCCGCATGTGCAACTGTAGCAATTGACGATTGACGATTGACGATTGACGATTAATGTTGGTCAGACGTGGTAGAGTAGCGCTTCTGTTATGGTGGGTGTGGTTATGCTACAATAGCGTGGCACACGGACAGTGAAGCAGTGACTGGCGTTTTGAAGCCAGGAGAATCTCTCCTAACCGTGTAAACAACAAACTTGCGCCTTGGATCAAATCGTCAATCGTCAGTCGTCAATCGAAATTATGAAATACATTACCACAATCGGCCTGGAAGTGCATGCCCAGGTGCGCACCGCTTCCAAAATGTTTGATGGCTGTAGCGCCGACTACGCCGGAAAGGCCCCCAACACCAGCGTCTCGGTGGTGAGCATGGCGCTGCCTGGCTCGCTGCCGGTGGCCAACCAGCGGGCGATTGAGCTGGCCGCTCTCACCGGCCTTGCCATCAACTGCACCGTCAATCACCACTCGGTCTTTTCGCGCAAGTCCTACCCCTACCCCGACCTGCCCAAGGGCTACCAGATCACCCAGTTCGATGAGCCGTTGTGCTCCGAGGGTTGGATTGAGGTCAGCAGTGAGTCGGGCGAAACGCGGCGCATCGGCATCGAGCGGCTGCATATTGAGGAGGACACCGGGCGGCTGGTGCATGCCAGCGACGACTCCTCGCTGATTGATTACAATCGCAGTGGCGTGCCGTTGATGGAGATCGTCAGCAAGCCCGACATTAACTCGCCGGAAGAGGCCCGCCGCTACTTCCAGAAGCTGCGTCAGATCCTGCTCTGGATTGGTGTGAACAGCGGCAACATGGAGGAAGGTGCGCTGCGCTGCGATGCCAACGTCAGTGTGCGCCCGGAAGGGCAGGTGCAGTTTGGCACCAAGGTTGAAATCAAAAATATGAACTCGTTTCGGGCGGTGGAACGGGCGCTCGTCTACGAGGTGCAGCGGCAAACCAGCCTGCTGGAGGCTGGCGGCACGATTGCGCAAGAAACGCGGGGCTGGAACGATGCCAAAGGCGTAACCGAAGGCCAGCGCAGCAAAGAAGGCTCCCACGACTACCGCTACTTCCCCGAGCCAGACCTGCCGCCGCTGGTGTTTGACGACGCATGGGTGTCGGCTCGCCGGGCCGAACTGCCCGAACTGCCCGATGCCCGCCGCGCCCGCTTTGAGCGCGACTATGGCCTGAGCTACCAGGATGCTGATCTGCTGACGATTGAGCGCCCCGTGGCCGACTACTATGAGGCGGCGGTGGCAGCGGCGCAAAGCGTGGGCGGCAGCGCCAGAGATGTGGCCAACTGGGTCACGGGCGAACTCTTCCGGCTGCTCAACGACACGGGCGAGGACTACAGCCGCATGGCCGAGCGCATGCTGCCGCAGCATATCGCCAGCGTGATTGAGTTGCTGGCCAAAGGCAGCATCAACCGCACGGTGGCCAAGCAGGTGTTTGAAGAGAGCTTCGCCAGCGGCGGCGACCCGGCCCAGATTGTGGCCGACAAGGGACTCACGCAGATCAGCGACAGTGGGGCTTTGGCGGCGCTGGCCCGCGAGGTGCTCGCCAACAACCCCAAGGCGGTGGAAGAGTATCGCAAGGGCAAAACCAGCGCGGTGCAGTTTCTGGTGGGCCAGGTGATGCGGGCCACCAAAGGCCAGGCTAACCCCCAGACCGCCCGTGAGGTGTTGGAAGCTGAGCTGAATGTGTGAAACGTGAAACGTACTGCGTACTGCGTACTGCGTACTGCGTACTGCGTATCTCAGCACTCAGCACGGGATACTCGTAACTCATAATTCGTAATTCATAACTTGACATGACCCCTGCTGAACTCATTGCCCGCAGTAAAGCCAAGTTTGCCCTGGGGCAAGCCCGCTTGCGGCGGGGGGAAGATGACCTGGCCTTGCTCAGCATGCACGGCAGCCTGGAAGACGGCCTTCGTGCCCACCTGATGCTGCACAACCACCCCGCCGCCGAGGGCGACTGGCCCGCCATGTTCGAGGCCTTGAGCGAAAGTACGCAGCCAACCTTTGTTGCCCTTTCCCTGGACGAAACTGCCCGCATTCGCCGCATGAATAGCCTGCGCATCCGCATCGCCCACGGCGACCAGGTGGCGGTGCCCAGGGAACGCCTGGTGGAATACCAGCAGTTTGGGGCTACGCTACTACGCAAGTATGGCGTTCTGGTTGCGGCCCCGGAAACGCCCCGCCCGCTTGACACCATGCTGCGTGAGCCAGCGCCCCAGCCCGAGGGACTCATTCCCGTAGTGTGGCGGCGCTACCGCACCCACATGGTGCCGCTGCTAGTTGTGCTGGCGCTATTTCTGATGGGGGCAGCGGCGACGATTGCTGTGCAACAGAACCGCCAGGCCGAGCCAACCGCTGCCGCCGTGGTGCCTACGCCGTTGCCCGGCGAAACGCCCTTGCCTGGCGAACCAACTGTTCCGGCGACCGCAGAGCCGCTGCCGGGGGCGCTGGCGGTGGGGCGCACGGCCTACGTGCGGGGCGACGTGGCCAACGGACTGGCGGTGCGGGCCGAGCCGGGCACGGCGGCCACCATTCCGGTGCAACTCTACCTGGAGGCCAACACCGCCGTGCAAGTTGTGAACGGCCCGGTGGAAGCCGACGGCTACACATGGTGGCAGGTGCGGGCCGTAAACGTGGA
>JALONX010000072.1 GCA_025454695.1 Chloroflexaceae bacterium | reverse complement strand
GACCCTTCGGCAAGCTCAGGGCAGGCTTTTGGCGAGTGACGAGTGACGAGTGACGAGTGACGAGTGACGAGTGACGAGTGACGAGTGACGAGTGACGAGTGACGAGTGACGAGTGACGAGTGACGAGTGACGAGTGACCGCACCAGGGCGGGTTTGGATTGCTGTTTTTCTTTGTGCCTTTGTGCCTTTGTGAGATGCTCCTCCGTGGCCTCTGTGAACTCTGTGGCAGAAACCGCTTGCACAGGTAGCACAAAAACGGGTATCATGCACGGCACAGCGCCCGCCGCGCTGCTGGCACCCGCTGCGCCTGTGTGAGGAACCCGCCCTATGGCCGACACTGCTTCCAGAACTATGCCAGCGCTGCTGGTGACCCGTGCCAACCCGCTGCTGGCCACCAAGCTGGCCCTGCCCCCCGCCCGCCCCAGCCTGGTGTCCCGCCCGCGCCTGGTCGAGCGGCTGCACCAGGGCCAGGACGGACGCCTCACCCTGGTTGTCGCCCCGCCCGGCTCGGGCAAAACCACCCTCATCAGCGCCTGGCTGAAACAGATTGCAGATTGCAGATTGCAGATTGCAGATAAAGCCACCGCTCCAGTCGCCAATCGCCAATCGCCAATTGCCTGGCTGAGCCTGGACGACGCTGACAACGACCCGACCCGCTTCTGGAGCTATGGCCTGGCGGCGGTGGAGCGGCTTTTTCCCGGCGCGAGCGACCACGCCCTCTCCATGCTCCGTTCGCCCCAGCCGCCGCCGCTGGAAGTGATTGTTGGGGCGCTGCTGAATGAACTGGCGGAACACAGCCCTGACAGCCCCTCGCCCGCCGTGCTGGTGCTGGACGATTATCATGTGATTCACAACCAGGCCATTCACGAGTCGCTGGCCTTTCTGCTGGAGCAGATGCCGCCGGGGCTGCACATCGCCATTACTAGCCGCGAAGAGCCGCCGCTGCCCCTGGCCCGCCTGCGCGTGCGCGGCCAGCTCAACGAGTTGCGGGCCACCGACCTGCGTTTCACCGCCGAGGAGAGCGCCGCCTTTCTCAACGGTGTGATGGGCCTGGGCCTTTCGGCCCGTGATGTGGAGGCGCTGGAGGAGCGCACCGAGGGCTGGATTGCCGCCCTGCATCTGGCGGCGCTTTCGCTGCGGGGCCGGGGCAACGTGCAGGAGCTGATCGCCACCTTCACTGGCAGTCACCGCTTTCTGGTGGATTACCTGGCCGAGGAGGTGCTGCGCCGCCAGCCGCCCGAAGTGCAAACGTTTCTGCTGCACACCGCCCTGCTGAACCGGCTTAACGGGCCGTTGTGCGATGCCCTGGTGCAAGCGGACGACGGAAGCGGAAGCCGTCCCTCGGCCACTCTGCTAGCCGAGCTAGAACGGGCTAACCTGTTTCTGGTGCCGCTGGACGACGAGCGCAACTGGTACCGCTATCATCACCTGTTTGGCGAGTTTCTGCGCGAGCGGCTGCGGCAGCGCGATCAGGCCCTGCTCAACCGGCTGCACCAGCGGGCTGCCACGTGGTTTGAAAGCCAGGGCCTGGTGGCCGAGGCGATTGGCCATGCGCTGGCAGGCCACGCCCCCGAGCATGCCGCCCGGCTGATTGAGGCTGTGGCACGGCCCATGCTGCTGCGAAGCGAAGTAGCCACCGTGCTGGGCTGGCTGCGGGCGCTACCCCCGGCTACTGTGCAAACACAGGCCGAACTGGCGCTGATCTGGGCCTGGGCACTGACGGTGGCAGGCCAGGTGGATGAGGTGGAAGGGCACCTGCGCGAGGCCGAAGCCGCCCTGCTCGCTACGCCCGCGCCCCAATTGCAAGGCGAAATTGTGGCAGTGCGGGCCACCGTGGCCGGGCTGCGCCGCGACATTCCGGTGGCGATTGTGCTGGCCCGCCAGGCTCTTGAACAGCTCCCCGCCGAGAATGTGCAAATTCGCAGCGTGGTGGCGCTGATGCTTGGCACCTCCACCTACCTCAGCGGCGACATGGCGGCGGCAGCGGTGGCCTTTCACGAAACGGTACGGGCCAGCCAGGCCAGCGACAACATCATCATCTACATGTTCGCTCAACGACAGCTTGGCGAATTGCAGATGCGCCAGGGCCGCCTGCAACAGGCCGCCCGCACCTTCCAGCAGGCGCTCGATTTTGCCGCCGCCCGCTACCCGCAGCGCGAAGGGCGCAGCCGCCCGATTCCGGTGGCGGGCACGGCCTATGTGGGCATGGGGCTGTTGTTCTACGAATGGAACCGGCTCGACGAAGCCGCGCGCTATCTCGGTGATGGGATTGAGTTGGGCCAGCAGGGCGAGAATGTCGAGATTCTGCTGATGGGGCCGATTGGCCTGGCCCACACCCAGCTAGCCCTGGGCCAGGTGCCCCAGGCCGAAACAACCATGACCCGGGCGGTGGAGTTGGCCCGCAAAACCGGCGTGCCCCGGCTGATTGACTGGCTGCATGCGGAACAGGCCCGCCTCTGGCTCATGCAAAACCGGGTGGCCGAAGCGGCAGCCTGGGCCCAATCACCCAACAACCAGGGCTTCAACTACAGTTTTGCGGACGAGCCGGACTACCTGCGGGAGATTGATTACATGGTGCTGGCTCAGGTGGCGCTGGCTCAGGGCCGAGCCGCCGATGCGCTGCCGCTGCTGGAAAAGCTGGCCCGCAGCGCCGAAGCTCAGGGTCGCCAGGGCAGCGTGATCGAAGTGCTGGCCTTGCAGGCGCTGGCCCTCCATGGCGCAGGCCACGGCAGCGAGGCGCTGGCAACCCTGGAACGGAGCCTGAGCCTGGCCGAGCCAGAAGGCTACCTGCGCACGCTTGTGGATATGGGGCCAGCCATGGCCGACCTGCTGCGCCTGGCTCGCCCCCGTGAGGCCCGTCTCAGGCAGTATGTCGCCCGGCTGCTAGCCGCCATGCCGGGGCAGGAAGAGACGCACCAGCCCCAGGTGGCCGAGGTGCCACGCCGCAACGCCGCCACGCCAGCGCCGGAACCGCTGCTTGAACCGTTAAGCGAGCGGGAGATCGAGGTGTTGCAGCTGGTGGCGGCGGGGCTTTCCAACCAGGAGATCGCCGACAAGCTGATTGTTGGACTCAGCACGGTGAAAAAGCACATCAACAACGCCTACGCCAAAATGGACGTGAAAAGCCGTACCCAGGCCATTGTGCGCATGCGCGAGTTGGGGCTACTGACGTGAAAATACTCTCGCAAAGCCGCAAAGCTCACAAAGGATCGCAGATGAATGTCCAAGAGCGAGGCCTTTGCGCCGCTTCGGCTGGCGGTTCGTAAGCTTGCCTGACCTGAGGCATCGAAGGGTCGAACGGCAAGGGCAGGCTTTTGCGCCTTTGCGCGGGCTGAATTATTCGTGCAAGCGGCAAAGCTCACAAAGGATCGCAGACGAACGTCCAAGAGCGAGGCCTTTGCGCCTTTGTGCCTTTGCGAGAGTTATGTGCTACTCATTCCGCAGCGCCTTGATCGGGTCGAGGCGGGAGGCCCGGAGGGCGGGAAACAGCCCGAAGAAGACCCCGATGATGATGGAGATGCCGGTAGCTAGCAGGATCGAGTCGAGGGTCACGGCAGAACGGGCGTCATCGAGCTGAAAGACGACGGTGAAGAGCAGGTTGCCAAGCTGGGCCAGGCCGTAGCCCAGGCCCACCCCAATCGCGCCGCCCACCAGACACAGCACCACCGCCTCAATCAAGAACTGCCACATGATGTCGCGCCGCCGCGCCCCCACCGCTTTGCGCAGGCCAATTTCGCGGGTGCGCTGGGCCACGCTCACCAGCATAATGTTCATAATGCCGATGCCGCCCACCAGCAGCGAGATGCCGCCGATGGTGCCGAGAAAGGCGCTAAAGCCGGTGGTGATGGCCTGGGCCTGGCGGGCCGTTTCCTCGGGGTTGTTTACGCTAAAATCATTCGATTGGTAGGTGAGGCGGTGTTCCTGCCGTAGCACCGCTGTCACCTGGCGAATGGCCTCCTCGATCTGGGTGACGTTGCGGGCCTTTACATGGATAGTTGAGACGTTCACATCCTGCGTCACCTGGTTGCGGAAGAGCCGATCGACTGCGGTGCGGTAGGGCACAAACAGCTGCTCCGCCGGGTCGTTAAAGCGCCCTCCTCCGACGATGCGGTTGGGTTCGGTTACCGTCACGCCGATGACCTCGAACGAGACATTGTTGATGTTGATGCGCTGGCCGATAGCTGCGGGCAGGCTGCCGAACAGCGTGGTCGCCACTTTGTCGCCAATCACCGCCACGCGGGAACCACCCGCCTCCTCATCGGCGGTGTAGAAGCGGCCCACCCCCAGGTCATTCGGGCTGATCACGAAGAAATCCGGTGTCACGCCCTTGATGCCGAAGAAGTAGCGCTCGCCCCCGGCTGAAACGGTAGCGTTGTTGCTATATTCCACCGCCACCATTTCCACTGCCGGGGCCGCGCCAGGGCGCATAATCGCATCGGCGTCCTCAGCGGTGAGTCGTGGTTGCTGCTGCTGCTCGCTGGCATCACGGCTTTCGATGCTGGGGTTGAGGTAGAACACGCCCACGCCGAGCTTTTTAAATTCGCTCTGGATGAAGGCGGCATAGCCATTGCCGATGGCGAGCATGCCCACCACCGCGCCCACGCCGATGATAATGCCCAACATGGTGAGCAGCGAGCGCAGTTTATGCGACACCAGCGCCGCCCAGGCCACCCGAAATGATTCTAGAAAGTTCATAACTCAAAGTCCTGAGTGCTGAGTGCTGAGTGCTGCGTACACAAATCCTGAGTGCTGAGGCTAAGCTATCGCCAAGCGTCAATCGTCCAGCTTTGGTTTCCAGCCCCACTCCGGTCACAATATTCTCTGCGCCTCTGCGTTAATTGCTAAATACCAACGGTGCTATTCCGTCCGCAGCGCCTCAATCGGGTTGAGCCGGGAGGCCTGCAAGGCCGGGAAGAAGCCGAAGAACAGGCCAATGGCGGCGGCGATGGCCGATGCAAGGGCAATCGCGCCCAGGGTGACGCTGGCCTGCGCCCCTTCGGCCTGGAACAGCCCCACTAGAATGAGGGTGCCCGCAAACGAGAGCAAGTAGCCGAGCAGAATGCCGAAGAAGCAGCCGATCAGGCACAGCACCAGTGCTTCCACCAGGAACTGCAACAGAATATCCCAGCGTTTGGCGCCCACGGCTTTGCGCAGGCCAATTTCGCGGGTGCGCTCGGTCACGCTCACCAGCATGATGTTCATAATGCCGATGCCGCCGACCAGCAGCGAGATGCCCGCCACCATGCCCAGAAAGGCGTTAAATCCAGCAATCACGGCGCTGGCCTGCTGCTGAAAGGTGCTCAAGTTGATGACCGTAAAGTCGCTGTTCTGGTAGGTCAGGCGGTGGCGTTCCCGCAGCAGCGCTTCCACCTGTTTGATGGTCGCGTCAATCTGTGAGGGTTCGCGCACCTTGACCGCCACCGAGTTTACGTCAATCTTGGTCGTCACCTGGTTGCGAAACAGGCGCGTGACGGCGGTCTGGTAGGGCACAAAAACTGACTCGGCTACATCAGGCCCGAAGCCGATGCTGCCGGGTTTGGTTGCCAGCACGCCAATGACCTCGAAATTGACGCCATTGGCGGTGAGGCGCTGGCCCACGGCCCCGTTGACACTGCCAAACAGCTTTGTCGCCGCTTCGCGGCCCAGCACGGCCATGCGTGCCCCGCCCGAGCTTTCGTCGGCGCTGAAGCTGCGCCCAACCGCCAGATCGTGGTTGTTCACCGCAAAAAAATTATTGGACACGCCCTGGAGGGCATAACTGAAGCGTTGCTGGCCAGCAACCACACTGGCATTGCCACTATATTCATACACCACGGCCTCCACACCGGGCAGGCTGGTGGCCTGGGCAATAGCGCGGGCGTCTTCCGCCGTCAGCTGGGCCGAAAGCACTTCATCGGCTTTATTGCTGTCTACAAAGGGCAATACGTAGAAGGTGCCGACACCCAACTCATCGAACTGCGAGTCGAGATACTGCTGAAAGCCGGTGCCCATGGCCAGCATGCCCACCACCGCACCCACGCCGATGATGATGCCGAGCATGGTGAGCAACGAGCGTAATTTATTGGTACGTAGCGCTACAAAGGCCACGCGGATTGCTTCAAAAAGATTCATATGCGATTGACGATTGACGATTGACGATGATGGAATTGCGCTGCTAATCAGCCGTCGCAGCCTCTAGTTCGCCTGGCACATGGCGGCCTTCGCCCACCAGGGTGCGGTTGCGCACGCTTTCGTCAGTGGCAATCACGCCGTCGCGCACGCTGATGATGCGGGCGGCATGCTGGGCCACGTCGTGTTCGTGGGTCACCAGAATCACCGTGATGCCCTGTTCGCGGTTGAGCCGCTGGAAGATGCCCATAATCTCTTCGCCGGTTTTGCTGTCCAGCGCCCCGGTCGGCTCGTCGGCCAGAATGATGCGGGGGTTGTTTACCAGCGCTCGGGCGATAGCAACCCGTTGCTGCTGCCCGCCGGAGAGTTCGTTGGGCTTATGGTCGAGCCGTTCGCCCATACCCACCGCTTCCAGGGCGGCTTTGGCGCGGGCGTGCCGTTCGCGCCCATTGCCGTAGAGCATGGGCAGTTCCACGTTGCGCAGGGCGGTGGTGCGGGCCAGCAACATGTATTGCTGAAACACAAAGCCAATTTTTTGGTTGCGGATGGCCGCCAGTTCATCGTCGCTCAGCTCGCCCACGTCCACCCCGTCGAGCAGATACTGCCCGCCGCTGGGCTGGTCGAGGCAGCCGAGAATATTCATCAGCGTACTTTTGCCGCTGCCCGACGGCCCCATAATCGCCACAAATTCGCCTTCGTTGATGGTGAGCGAGACGCCCCGCAGGGCATGCACCTCCACATCACCCATACGGTACATTTTGGTAATGGTGCGAACATCAATCAAAGAAGCCATGCACAACTCCTGGTGCGGTTCTATGAGCAATTAGCAATTGTTTTTTCTCTCGCAAAGCCGCAAAGGCGCAAAGGAGTCTCACAAACATGTTTATCTGCGATCCTTGACGGCTTTGCAGCTTTGCGAAAGTTTCTTTCCTTGGCGGGCTTTGCGGCTTTGCGAGAGCTATTGTTGAGTTCTACCGTCCGCCGGGGTTGAAGGTGCTGTCCACGTCTTGCACCAGCACCTTTTCGCCCGCCTGCAAACCGTTGACGATCTCAACGTTTTCGCTATTGCTCAGGCCCAGCGTCACCTCGCGGCGCTCGCTGGCCGGGGTGCCATCAGCGTTGGGCTGGCCAGCGGTGGGGATAAGCACGTAGCTCGTGCCACCTTCCGATTGCACCGCCCGGCGCGGCACCAGCACGGCGTCAGTTTTGGCACTGGTGATGACGCGCACCACTGCTGTCATGCCGGTGCGAACCCCTTCTTCGGCATTATCGAGCGTCACCGTGACTTCGTAGTTGGTGGTGCCCTGGGTGGTGCGGGTGGCCACCGGCGCAATGTTGGTCACTTTGCCAGTCAACTCTTTGCCCGGCAGCGCGTCCAGGGTGATGATGGCGTTCTGGCCCAGCGAAAGTTGGGCCACGTCCAGCTCATCCACCGGCACTTTTACATGGTAGCTGCTAATATCGGCGATGGTAATCAGCGACGTTTGTGCCGCTGGCTCGCCCACGCGCATGTCAATCCGGGCGACGGTCGCGGCAAAGGGTGCAGTCAGGGTGGCTAGCTCCAGGTTGCGCTGGGCCTGCTTGAGTCCCACTTCGGCCCGGGCCACTGCCGCTTCGGCCTTGGCCAGCGAGCTGGCGCTGGGGTCGGCCAGCAGCTTGTCGAGGGCGGCCTGGGCAATGGTGATGCCCGAGGCCTGGGCTGCCAGCGAACTGCTGCGGTTCGCCCCGGTGAGCTGCACGAGTTTGGCTTCTGCCCGCTGCACGGCGGCCTGGGCTTCGGCGACCTCTTCCGGCTTGGCCCCGGCCAGGGTCTGGTCGCGTCCTGCCTGGGCGGCCACCAGGTCGGCTTCACGGGTTTGCAGCGTGGTAATCTCGTCCTGCTTGGCCTGCTCGTAGGCGATGCGAGCTGTTTCCAGGGCCGCTTCTGCATCCTGCACTGCTCGCAAGGCGGCGGCTTCCTGGTCTTTGTTCTCCTTCGGCAGTTCCTGGCCAAAGTTGTTCAGCTGGTCTTCCAGCTTGCGGTTGTCCCAGTAGACGCGCTCGTAATCGGCCTGGGCGTTGCGCAAGGCATTGGCGCGGGTGTCAATATTGGCGCGGGCCTGCTCTTTGGCCGCCGAAAGACTCACGCGGGCCTGCTCCAGGGCCGTCTGAGCCTGCACCACCCGTTGGTCGCCGCTGGCAACATCGGCCTGGGCCGGGCCACTCTGCAAACGAGCCAGCCGAGCGCGGGCCTGGTCAAGGTCAGCCTGGGCCGCCGCAATATCAGCCTGCGAAACGCTGGAAGCCGTTTGCTGATACTGGTTCTGGGCCTGGGCCACGCGGGCCTGGGCCTCGGCCACGTCCTGGGCCGAAGCGCCATTCAGCAAATCGTCCAGACCAGCCTGGGCCTCTTTCACCGCCGCTTCGTTCTGTTCCACCTGCAAGCGCAAATCGGTATCATCAATGCGGGCCAGCGGTTGGTTTGCGTTCACCTTGTCGCCGGCTTTCACCAGAATTTCTTTCACCGTGCCGGTGCCGGTAAAGCGCAGGTCGGCCTGGGCCTGGGCCTCGATATTGCCGGTGGCATTCACGGTAGCCTCAATCGGCCCGGTGCCAATGGTTACTTCCTGCCAGCCGCTTGGGGCGGCAGTGGCTGTTTGGGAAGCACCGCGCGTGAAAAACAAAGCCGAACTACCTAACACGGCCACCAGCACCAGCCCAACAATGATCCACATCCACCCTCGCCGCCCTCGGCGCGATCGGGTGGTTCCTGTTGCCGCCATAACACACTCCTTAACCGTATCCATCAGGCCACGGTAGCAGATAACTACCTATGGTCATAGCCATCACAACTACAACCTACGACGCTTACACCCTAGTATAGTGTTGCAACGAGGAGAAAAATCGTCAAACCTGTTACAAAAGTGTCAACTCAAGTTAAATCTGGTCAGAAATTTGCGAAGGTTGGCGCGAAGTGTTGGCAGGCTGGAACGTGAAACGTGAAACGTAAAGCGTGAGCAGGCACGTTTCACGTTTCACGTTTCATGCGGGGGCAAACAACGGCACGGTTGTACCGACGCTACATCTCCTCATCCCGCTGCCTGGTCTGGCTGGTGAAGGTGCTTTCAAAGATACGGTCGGCGTTGCCTGCCTCGAAACCGTCGCGGCGGTGTTCGCGGCGAATGGCGGCTTTAGGCAGATCTGCGTAGGCATCGAGCACGCGGCGCTCGGCGAACTCAACGTAGGAGCCAGCGATGCGGTGCTGTTCGCCATTGGCAAACTCGGCTTCGATCATCTCGGCCACGGTGGAACTCTGAATAAGCTTGCCATCGGGGCTGGTTTTGGCCTCGCCGCCGGAGGTGTTCAGTTTAACGCCGTAGCGCTTGAGACAAGCGTTAAAGCTCTCAATCGTATCATAACCTTCGGGCAGGTTATGAATGCTGATGGTAAAGTGGTTGAGGTAGTAGCGGTTGTAAATCACCCATGCGGCATACTCACTCTCGGCCAGCAATTGCTGATAATCGGCCCAGGTGGGCAGCCGCCACAGCCCCTGGTGGAGAAATGCATCCACCTGGCGGGCGTCGTCCAGATCCAGGGCGTCCACCGGGTCGCTGGCAACTTCATCAGTGTAGGAACGGATGATCTGCCCGGCCTCGGCGCTCAGGTCGCCTACCCGCAGTTCGCTGATAAAAATGCGCGGAAAGGCGGGCGTCGGCGGGCTATACCAGAACGCATCAAGTTTTTTGGCCGGGAAGCGGTAGGGTTCGCGCCGTTCGTAGCCGTAGTGCAGAAAAATCTTTTCCAGCGAGGCAATGCCAAGTTGGGGCACGCCCATGGTGCGAAAAGCGATGTGGTCGTTTTCGATCGCGTCGGCCTGGCCAATGATGCCCTCGCGCACCATGGCCGCAATAATATTGCCGACATCCGGCACGCGCCCCTGGTAGCGCCGCATAAGTCCATCTAACACCTGCTGCAAGGTGCGCAGGCGGCTCGCCGTAAACACTGCCATTGCCATAGAATTCCTCCTGTTGCGGGCGGGCTACACTGCCGCGCCGCATCGCATGCATGGGACAACAGGGTTACGATAGCACCGAAGCAACGGCTGTGTCAAACGGCAGCAACGGCAGAAAACGCAGAGACGCGGCGTGAAGAGGTGGGAGGTGTGGAAACAGCACGTGTAACAATCCGCAGATTACGCGGATTACACAGATTTTGAAGGTAATTTATCTGCGTAATCTGTGTAATCTGCGGATAAAACCTGTAGCTATGCTCATGCTCAAACACCAGACGCAACGGGACACGGGTGGAGCATGATTGGGTTGGCGTGTTGTAGCGATACAGTTTCATCTCCCACAACACCCACAACCCGACTCTGGTTTCCGTCTTCGGTCTTCGGTCTTATTTACACCAGCTTCTGCTTCAATTCTGCGTTCGCCGGTTCCACCAGAATGCTGCCATCGGGGAAAACGATGGTGGGCACGCTGCGGTTGCCCTGGTTCACCTGCATCACATACTCCGCAGCTGCTTCGTCTTCTTCAATGTTGACATAACGATAGGTTGCTTTCTGCTCGTCCAGCACCCGCAGGGCGCGGCGGCAATCCGGGCACCACGAGGTGCCATACACAGTAATCTGAGATGTTGCCTGCATAAACTCCTCAACACATCAATATTTCGACTCCGCTACTATTATACGCCAAAGGATTACAAGCCCGCACAAGCCATGCAACAATCGGCCTCCTGGTGGTCGCAAGCCTGGCAGTGTAGCCGTATCATGTACCAGAAGCAGAATGGAAGGAGAACACGATGATAATCGCTACCTCATTCGGGCAGATTCGCCCCTGGCACGCTGGTGATGCTACGGCGCTGGTGCGCTATGCCAACAACCGCAACATCTGGCGCAACATGCGCGACGGCTTTCCCCACCCCTACACGTGGGAAGCGGCCCGTGCCTTTCTTACGGCTGTAGCAGCACAATCGCCAACCACCTTTTTCGCCATTGCCACCGCAAACGAGGCGATTGGCGGTATTGGCATCACCATCCACAGCGATGTGCATCGCTTGACGGCGGAACTGGGGTACTGGCTCGGCGAGCCATTCTGGGGGCGGGGCTACATAACGGAGAGTATTGCCGCCTTTACCAGCTATGCCTTTGCTACCTTTGGCCTGGTGCGCATCTCCGCCGAACCCTACGCCACCAACCAGGCTTCGGCCCGTGCCCTCGAAAAGGCGGGCTACAGCTATGAGGGTCGTCTGCGCTGCAACGTGCTGAAGGAGGGACTCATCCTGGATCAACTGCTCTACGCTGCCATCAAGCCAGAGAACCTGAAGCGATGAGCCTGCGGGCTGCGGGCTATACGACGTGCCTTCATTGCTAATTTACGCAGTACGCAGTACGTATTTGACCCTCCATTCCCATCCCGTGCCGCACCGCGTCATGCAAGCAGATGCAAAAGTAGTTCCGGTGCAATCTATTGAAACTTCCAAGACAAAGTTGACAGGGCACTCGACACTATGCTACTATCTGCACACCAAAAACTCGAAGTAGAGCTTGTTGATTGCTGCCACCATTCACGCCGCGCGGCATCTGCCTGGTGTGTTGTTGGTACACCGGATCCGTTTGTTAACGCCGCAGCCCGGTTCAGCCGTGTTGCGCCAGGAGCTACCGTTCCATGCGTCTGCACGAATATCAGGCCCGCGAACTGCTGGCCCGCATTGGCATTCCTGTTACTGGTGGCGGGGTTGCCACCACTCCGGCGGAGGCACGCCAGCTTGCCGAACAGATCGGTGCTGGCGTGGTGGTGAAGGCCCAGGTGTTTGTGGGCGGGCGCGGCAAGGCTGGCGGCGTGAAGCTGGCCGCCACCCCCGACGAAGCCGAAGCCGTGGCAGCCCAGATTTTGGGGATGGACATTAAGGGACTCACAGTGCAGAAGGTGCTGGTCGCCGAGGCCATTTCCTATCAGAAGGAACTCTACCTCAGCGCCATTCTGGATCGGGGCACCAAACGGGTGGTGATGATCGCCTCCGCCGAGGGCGGCGTGGAGATTGAAGAAGTGGCCCGCACCCGCCCCGAGGCGATTGTGAAGATGGCTGCCCACCCCACCCTTGGGCTGATGGATTACCAGGCCCGCGAACTGGCCTTTGGCGTTGGCCTGACCGACAGCAAACAGGTGCGGCAGTTCGCTCAGATCGCCACCGGCCTCTATCGCCTCTTCGCCACCACCGACGCCTCGCTGGCCGAGATCAACCCGCTCGTTATCCGCGACGATGGCAACCTGCAAGCGCTGGACTCAAAAGTGCTGCTGGACGACAGCGCCCTGTTTCGCCACCCTGACCTGGAAGCCATGCGCGACATAGCTGGCGAACCGGAAGCCGAAATAAAAGCCCGTGAGTCAGACATCACCTTTATCAAGCTCGACGGCAACATCGGCTGCATGGTGAACGGCGCTGGCCTGGCTATGGCCACCATGGACGTGGTGAAGCTCTACGGCGGCGAACCGGCCAACTTCCTCGACATTGGCGGCGGCGCGAACAAAGACAAGGTGAAGGCCGCCTTGCAAATCATCCTCGCCGACACAAACGTCAAGGCGGTGCTGATCAACATCTTTGGCGGCATCACCAGAGTAGACGAAGTGGCCAAGGGCATTGTGGCCGCGCTGGAGGACGTGCAAACCAGTGTGCCCATGGTGGCGCGGCTGGTGGGCACCAACGAGGCCGAGGGGCGAGCTATTCTCGCCCAATCAACCCTCATCCCCGCTGACTCGCTGGCTGACGGTGCCCAGAAAGCCGTTGCTGCTGCCCAGGGGTAGTGGGATTTTGGATTTGGGATTTTAGATTTTGGATTGCCCGGCTCTGCCTGCATTGAAGCTAGCTCTGATAATCTAAAATCCAAAATCGCAAATCTAACATGAGTTAACATGAGTTAGCGCGTGGTAGCGGCCTGAAGCAACTGGCGGGCTTGTGCCAACAGCTGGCGCGTGCGCGGGTCAAGCGCGTTGCGATGCAACGTTTCCAGGCGCACGCTCCAGTCGTCGCGCACGCTGCGCAGGTGGGTGGCGTGGGCGGGGGTGCCTTGCAGCCGTTGGAG
>JALONX010000759.1 GCA_025454695.1 Chloroflexaceae bacterium | reverse complement strand
CTTTGTTAAGGTCTTTTGCCATAACCCCAACTCGCTTTCTCGTAAAACGCCGTCTGTCTCCGCCCGGTGGTGCAGCCTGTCGCCTGGCTATGCTTCGTCGTTGTCGTCGCCATCGCCATCGCCAACGTCGTCATCAGCATCGGCCTCATCACCCACTGGCATCGCCAGGGCTTTCGCTGCCTGAGCCTTCTTCTCCACCAGCGTAATCAGATGGCGCAAAATCTGGTCAGTCAGTTTAATGGTTCGTTCCAGCTCAATAACTTTTGTCGAGGCCAGGCTAAAGTGCATGAGCACATAAAAGCCTTCGGTAAACCCGCGCCGACTGGCCTCACCACCCGCGTATTCATAAATGGGATAAGCAAACTTGCGCCGCCCCCAGGGCGCGTTGTGGTCAACTGCGGTCACTTCGCCGCCCGCATTCGCAATCGCCTGGCGCAGGCGCTCAATCGTTGCCGCCACACCCTCTTCATTCGATTGCAACGGGCTAATAATAAACATCATCTCATAGTCACGCCGACGTTCACGCACACGATCCTCCTCTGGTGTCACCTCACTCGTCGAACGCTAGGCACAGCAGTACCTGTGCGGATGGCTGTGCGGGCCACCCCGCGCGGTGAGGTCGAAAGACATGCTGCATGCCAATTACGCAGCACAATTTCCAAACATCGTGCGATTATATCACGTGGAACGGGGAGGTGCAACCGGGGAATACTACGTAATGCGTAATGCGTAATGCGTGATTTTACGCATTACGCATTACGTTTCGCACTGCTACGCCTCAACCGACACAAGCACCATGCGCCGTGAGTCCTTTTCCACCTCAGGCAGCGGCAGCGGGTGCTGGTCGCCTTCGCGCAGCGTTTCGGCGGCAGCCGCCACAAAGCCCCGGAAAAGCGGGTGGGGCCGATTGGGCCGCGACAAAAATTCCGGGTGGAACTGGCTGGCCACAAACCAGGGGTGGTCGCGCAGTTCAATCACCTCCACCAGCCGCCCGTCTGGCGAGTGCCCACTGATCACAAAGCCCGCTGCCTCCAGTTGCTCACGGTAGCTGTTGTTGAACTCGAAACGGTGGCGGTGGCGCTCCATCACCTCGGACTCACCGTAGGCCGCCGCCGCCTGCGTGCCTGGCACCAGCACGCACGGGTACAAACCCAGGCGCATGGTGCCGCCCTTTTCAGTCACGCTACGCTGGTCAGCCATCAGGTCAATCACCGGGTGGGCGGTTTCGGGCTTAAACTCGGTGCTGTTGGCGTCGGCGCTATTCAGCACGCTGCGAGCAAAGGCGATGGTGGCACACTGCATGCCCAGGCATAGCCCCAGGTAGGGCACGCCCTGGCGGCGGGCATAGTCGGCAGCCATAATCTTGCCCTCAATGCCACGGTCGCCAAAGCCACCTGGCACCACAATCCCATACACGTTGTGCAGGAAATGGGCTGGCCCTTCCCGCTCCACATCCTCCGCAGGCACCCAGCGAATATCAATATCAATCTCGTGGTGCAGCCCGGCGTGGCGCAGCGCTTCGGCTACGCTCAAGTAGGCATCGTGCAGTTCCACATATTTGCCCACAATCGCCACCGGCAACCGGCGCTTGGGCTGCTTGATCAGCGCCACCAGCCGACGCCACTCCTCCAGCTCCGGCGGCGTGGCTGGCAACTCGAACCGTTCCACCAGCAGTTGGCCCAGGCCGGCCTCCTCTAGCACCAGCGGCACTTCGTAGATCGAGTCGACCGTTGGCACCGGAATAACGGCCCGGCTCTCTACATCGGAGAAGAAGGCCACCTTTTCACGAATCTCCTCGGAAATAGTGTGGTCGGCCCGGCACAAAATCACATCGGCGCTGATGCCCACGTTGCGCAGCGCCATCACCGAATGCTGCGTGGGTTTGGTCTTCAGCTCGCCAGTGGAGCCAATGTGGGGCAGCAAAGTCACATGGATGTACAGCACATTGTCGCGGCCCACATCGCGGCGCATCTGCCGAATGGCCTCCAGAAAGGGCAGACTCTCGATGTCGCCCACGGTGCCGCCAATCTCAACAATAACCACATCGGCCTGGCTGGCTTCGGCCACGGCAGTAATGCGGCTCTTAATCTCGTTGGTGATATGGGGAATCACCTGCACCGTTGCCCCCAGATAGTTGCCACGCCGCTCCTTCTGGATAACGCTGGAATAGATTTGCCCGGTGGTTACATTGCTCAAGCGCGACAGGTTTTCGTCAATGAACCGCTCGTAGTGGCCCAGGTCAAGGTCGGTTTCGGCCCCATCTTCGGTCACAAAAACTTCACCGTGCTGGTAGGGAGACATTGTGCCGGGATCAATATTCAGGTAGGGGTCGAGCTTCAGCACCGACACATGCAGCCCCCGGCTCTTCAACAGCCGCCCAATGGAGGCCACCCCAATGCCCTTACCAACCGACGACACCACCCCACCAGTCACAAAGATAAATTTCGCCATACAGACCTCTCCCTTCGATCACGTAGCTCTTGCCAGTGCTACGGTTATCTGCAATACGGTCGTGGCACTCGTGCCACCTCACCTGAACGAACTACCGTCAATAGGGTAAAAATGGCGGTGGGCCAGCCATCTGGCCCTGGCTGGCCCCCCAAATACTGCATATTCACGTGTCGTTTCCATCGCTGCAATTGTCGCACCATTGCTACGCCAACCCTACCACGAAAGATGAACGTGGATTGGGCCATTTTTTTGCGCCTTTCGCGCACTGAATCATGTAATAGGACTTACACAGTCGCTTTTTGAGCCGGAGGTCTGGCGGGTTGCAAACCCTCCAGCATTATTCTGTTGCTGCCGGTGCGGGCGGCGACGCCGCCCGCACCGGCAGCAACAGGGATGTTTGGCAGCGGCGAAGCCGCTCCCAAACCCTCACCGCGTAAGTCCTGTCATGGAAATAAATACGAAGGGGAAGGTGAAACACCTTCCCCTTCAACGGCTCATCCGTTTAGAACAATTATAGGCCGCTGACGAACGGCATGCATCAGAAAAAATTCAACCATGTTATAGCAGGTGGAACGTTGTATTATGCACAAATTATAGCACAAGCCGGGTCACTTCGGAAGGACTCAGCCGTTGCTCGGGCGCATCACCACAATCTTCGTTTCTTCACCCTCCGCCGGGAGGCTGGCAGCAGTTAACGAAAGCTTATCCTCAGGCTGCACATCCTTCAAACCCACTTCATGCACAAACTTGTCCAGCGGTGCCAGCTTATGGTCAAACGAGAGTTGGGGTGCAGCATAGTGCATGGGCACAACAACCCGCGGCTCGAGCTGGCTGATCACGCTGGTCGCCTCGGCAGGGCCAATCGTTTCGTCGCCGCCCACCGGCACAAACAGCACATCAATCGGGCCAATGTCTTCAATCTGGCCTTGCGTCAGCTCGTGGCCCAGGTCACCCAGGTGGCAAAACACCACATCATCCATGTGAATAACATACACCGTGTTCACACCTCGGTCGCTGCCTTTCGACTTATCGTGAAAGGTGCGCACGCCAGTGATCAGCACGTTGCTCACTTCATACTCACCCGGCCCGTTTACCACAAACAGCCGCTCGCGCAGCGGTTTCACGGCGGCGGTGTTGTTGTGGTCGGGGTGGTTGTGGCTCACCGTCACAATACTG
>JALONX010000758.1 GCA_025454695.1 Chloroflexaceae bacterium | reverse complement strand
TCGGTCAGGGCGAGTGCTTCCAGGATTCGTTCGCATGCCGTGCGGGGTGCCCATTCATCCAGACTCAGCGTATAGCGCTCAAGAATAGCGTTGAACAGGTCACGCAGCGTGCTTACGTCCCCGCGCTTGATGCAGGCCTTAATGAACGTGTCGTGTTCCTTCAGGTCATTTGTGTCGGCAAGGCTCGCAACAAAGGTAGTGTGAGTAAGCATCGGTTTTTGGGGGTAGTGGATAGAGACGATTTGTGGCAAGTTCGTTTTATCCAGGGTGGACATTAAAAAAACAGGCACCCGCTGCCGCCTCAGTCACCGAATGAATTCGGCGTCTGGAAGACCAAAACACGCTTAAGCGTGTTGCCGCGATTGCTGTCTGAACGCATGTGTAAAGACTTGTAATGGATATGCCACAACAGTGCAGTCGCCAACTTTCCGTTGAAGGCGTGACCGCGTAAGTCGTGGCAATTATAGCAGTTCTTTAACAGAGGAACCACGCGGTAAGTGTTTGAAAGCAGCTGTGCTGCCCCCCGACGCTGTGTTAGAATAAAGCACCATGCCATCAAAACCCCCACATCCAGCTGCCATCGTGCTTGCGTATGCCTGGAAAGGTGCGACCAGGATGGCCGCCGTTGGTGTCTGCATTAGTTGTGTTTTGGGTGCCATGCAGATTGTGGGCTGGGGGCTTATCCCTTTGTTGTATTTTTGGGTTCCGGTGGGCTTTGTTGGTGGTGGCACCCTGGGGGCAATCATCGGCGCTTTGCTTGGCCTGGAGCGGCTGTGGGAGCGAGCCGCAGAACGACGGCAGACTCACGAGCGCGATGAGCGCTGGTGAACGGGCAAGCGTTGGTTACTCACCGCCATGCACCACGCCGTCAATAAAATCGCCAGTGCCCTGGCTGAGCAGGCGGCGGTAGTCGGCGAAGAGCTGGCGGGCAGTGAAGCCAACCCAGGGGTTGGGCAGCAGCTCGCGGGGCAGGTTGGGGTCTTTGCGGGGAAAAGGCTGAAAATCGTAGGTGAGCCAGAAGCGCCGCACAAAGCAGGCATCCGGCGTGAGCGGCAGTTTGCCGCTGCGGGCAACTTCGGCCCGCAACTGTTCATATTCCACGCCGTAGCGGGCTAGAAAGGTGGCATATTCCCCTTCCAGTTCGGGGATGTCCCAGCAGTGTCGCACCAGTTCCTGGTCGCTCAGGCTCCCCACCTGCCGCCCGGTGAAGAGGTAGGCATAGTGGCGCACCGCCAGGTCGTCTAGAATAGCCTCCAGCTCCCCGTGGCGGTCGTGGGGCGAGACCCAGGCCCCCGGTGCCAAGTTGCCAAAGCCATACCAGACCAGCTTTTTGCGCAGTTCGTTGCGCAGTTCGCGCTTTTCCTCCGGCAGCGAATAGACCACCATGCGCCACTGGCCGTCCCACCCCTCCAGCGGCGGCTCGAAGATGCGCTGGTTGCCCTGCTCCAGAATGGCCCGCCCGCGCCGGGTGACGCTGTGCTGGGTGCGCCTGCCAAACTTGCGCGTTGCCAGCCAGCCCTCCTGCTTCATGCGCGACAGGGTGGAACGAGCGGCCCGTTCGCCAATGCCCAGCAGTTCCAGCAGCCGCAACAGGTTATGAGTCCAGATGCTGCCGCCCCGTGGCAAAATGTAATCGCCAAACAGGTTGAAGATCACAAACTGGGTGCTGCTGGCCGGGCGCAGGCTGGTGGGTTGTGTCATAGATGAATTGTGAGTTATGAATGATGAAGTATGAAGGATGAGCGATACAGACGTTCGTCGGTTTACGTTTTACGCATTACTTGTTATCTGCGTTCCTCGCTCTTCGCTCATCGTTGTGAGTCTGGCTCCGGTCTCCCGTCTCCGGCCTGCCCTGCCGTTCGACAAGCTCACGAACCGCGAAGTCGAAGGGTCTCCGGTCTCCCGTCAGGCAATCGAGTAATCGTCACTCGAGTAATCGTCAATCGCCTGGCTCCGGTCACTTGACGCAGGCTTGCCCGCTGCTTCATAATGCATACTGACGACGGTCGTTTGCGGTGTGCAATAGATCGCCGCACGCTACCGTAGTATACCACCGGGCGGCAACGGAGCCGCCTGCCCATGTGAGGAGAGCGAGCTATGTCTAAAGCCCTGACCTACAGCAGCTACCTGCGCGTGCCTGAACTGCTAAGCCTGCAAACGCCTAAAAGCGATGACGGCGACGGCCCCGAACACGACGAGATGCTCTTTATCATTATCCATCAGGTCTACGAACTCTGGTTTAAGGAGCTATTGCACGAGCTAGATTTTTTGGGGCAGCGGCTGCGCGACAACGACACGCCCCGCGCCAGCCACACCATGCGGCGTATTCTCGCCATCCTCAAAACGAGCGTCGCCCAGGTGGACATTCTGGAAACAATGACGCCGCTGGAGTTTAGTGCCTTTCGCGGCTTCCTTGAGTCGGCCAGTGGTTTTCAGTCGGCCCAGTTCCGCGAGATTGAGTTTGTGCTGGGCCACAAGCGGTTCAATATGATCAAGCATTTTGCCGATTCGGACGCGCCGGGCGCAGCACAGCTTGAGGCTCGTTTCCACCAGCCCACGCTGTGGGACGCTTTTCTGGCCTACCTGGCCCGCAACGGCTACCCGGTGCCGCTGGAGCAGCTGCGCCGCGATGTGACCCAGCCGCTGCAACCCTCGCCAGAGGTGCAGGCTATTCTGGTGCATGTCTACCGCAACGACCCGTTGGTGAGCAATGTGTGCGAGCGGTTGGTGGATATGGACGAGGGCTTGCAGGAGTGGCGCTACCGCCATGTTAAAATGGTTGAACGTACCATTGGCTTTAAAACGGGCAGCGGCGGCTCCACCGGCGTTTCCTACCTGATGGCCACGATCAAGCCCTTTTTCCCCGATCTGTGGGCGATTCGGGCGCAACTCTAAAAGGCTCTCGCAAAGGCACACAGCTCACAAAGGATTGTCCACGGACGGTTGCCAGTCCTTGCGACGTTGCGGCTTTGCGCGAGCTACAGGACAATCTTCTCAAACAGTCGCTTAGACCAGCAGCATTCATGCATATTTTAATTAACGGGAGCTTCTGGCACCAGCCCACCGTGGGCAGCGGGCAATATGTGCATGGGCTGGCCCGCTGGCTGCCCCAGGTGGGGCCGCAGCACCGCTACACCCTGCTGGTGCCCGCCACCGCCATGGCCCAGGCTCCAGCCCCGCCGCCCGGCGTCCGTCTGCTGCCGCTGCGCACACCCTTCGACGGGCGCAACGACAACCTGGCCAAACTCTGGTTCGAGCAGGTCAGCGTGCCCACCGCCGCCCGGATTATCGCCACGGTCGGCAAGCAAACACCGGGTGCTCAACGCAGAGGCGCAGAGGTGCAGAGACGCAGAGACCTCATACTGCGTACTGCGTACTGCGTACTGCGTGCTGAAACCTACGCGTCTTTCGCGTCCTTCGCGGATCGGCTGCCGTCTCCGGTCTCCCGTCTCCGGTCTCCCGTCTCCGGTCTCCCGTCTCCGGTCTTGTTGCACATCCCCTACTTCGCCCCGCCGTTGCGCTGTGCTGTGCCGGTGGTCACCACCGTGGGCGACATTATTCCGCTGCTGCTGCCAGAATATCGCGGGGGCCGCCATGTGCAGGCCTACATGGCCCTGGTGCAGCGGGCCGTG
>JALONX010000757.1 GCA_025454695.1 Chloroflexaceae bacterium | reverse complement strand
AGGGCCTGGGTGTAGGGATGGCGCAGCGTGGTGGGGCTAACAAAATCCTCGGCACGGGCGATCTCCACTGTGGTTCCGGCATAGAAGACGGCGATACGGTCGGCCACTTGAAGCGCCGCCGCAATATCGTGGGTGATCAGCAGCACGCCCCGGCCCTCGTCGGCCAGCTGCCGCAGGTGGCCCAGGGTTTCCGTCACCACATTGGGGTGCAAGCCAGGGGTCGGCTCATCGGCAATGAGGAGTTGGGCCTGGCCCACCACCGCCGTAGACACCAGCACCCGCCGGGCCATGCCGCCAGAAAGCTGGAAGGGGAAGAGTCGCCCCACCGTTTCGGCCAGGCTGTAGCGGGCAAAGGCCCGTTGTGTAGCGGTGCTGGCGGTCTGGCGGGTGGCCCCGCTGAGTTCGGCGGCCCGGCGTACCTGGGCCCCCACCGGCATCAACGGGTCGAGCGAGGCGACCGACTGGGGGATCAGCGCGATTTGTTTGCCCCGCAGCGCCGTTTTGCGCTCCTGGTTTAGCTCTTCGCCCTGAAAGCGGATGCTGCCGCTGAGTGCAGCGTTGTCAGGCAGAATGCCTAGAGTAGCGTGGGCCAGCAGGCTCTTGCCCGAACCGCTGGCCCCCACCACGGCCACCACTTCACCGGCCTGCACATCAACATCCAGGTCGGTAATCACCGTCAGCTGCTTCTGCACCAGCCCGGCTTCGTACATGGTGAAATTGATACTGAGGTTGTGAACAGTTAACATAGCGAGTGACGAATTACGAGTGACGAGTGACGAATTGCGAGTGACGAGTGACGAATTACGAGTGGCGAGTGACGAATTACGAGTGGCGAGTGACGAATTACGAATTACGAGTTATGAGTTATTACTGTGTCAATGACGTTTCTTTGCATCCACTGCTATACGTTGTCATTCCGACCGCAGGGAGGAATCTGCATGGCAGTCCGCTGAAGACCCCTCCCTGCGCTCAGGATGACACTGAGACGGCGTGGAAAAAACGTTGTTTACAGAGTAGTTATGAGTCTGACAATGAAGTCTTTTTGCATTTCTCATTACTTCGGCCACCGAATGAATTCGGCATCTGGAAGACCAAAACACGCTTATAAAGATTAAAAATTACATTCGGTATAGCCCGCGCAGGCGGGCTTCGCACATGAGAGCCGCGCCCTTCAGGGCTACGGCATGCGCGTATACCCGATTTATTCCTTAAAACGCATCAGCGTGTTGCTCTAGAAATAGGTGAAAACTTCGTTGTCAGACCAGTTATGAGTTATGCATTTCGGTTCCTGGTTCCCCTCGATTGCACGCGGGGCAGGCCCGGTTCTTTGTTCCCTTCGGCTTCGCTCAGGGCAGGCTCGATTCCTGCTTCCTGGTTCTTCCCTCATTCCTGGCTCGTTTTCGGGTCGAGCAGCACCCGCACATGGTTGCCCAGCACGTCGAAGGTTAGCACGGTGCCAAGCAGGGCCAGCCCCGGCAACACGGCCAGCCACCAGTAGCCGGTGGTGATGTGGCGCATCGCTTCGGCCAGAATGACGCCGATGGCGGGCTGGTGCGGTGAGAGGCCGATACCGATAAACGTTAGCCCGGCTTCGTGCAAAATGGCGTGGGGGAAGAGCAGAATCAGGCCTACCAGGAATTGGGGCGTGAGATGGGGCAGCATGTGGTGGCGGGCGATCCAGAGCCGCGAACGGCCCATTTTGGCCCCAATCTGCACATAGGGCGCACTCTTGAGTTGCAGCACCTCGGCCCGAATAATGCGGGCCAGCCCCGTCCAGTGGGTGAGGGCCACGGCGATGATGACGCCAGCCGTGCCGCCACCAACGGCAAAGGCGATCATAATCAGCAGCACTAGGTGCGGCAGGCTGAAGAACACATCAATCACCCAGGTGATGGCGGTGTCGAGCCAGCCGCCCAGGGTTGCCGCCAGCAGCCCCAACGTTGCGCCGATCACCGCGCTCACCGCCGCTGCCAGCAGGCCCACCCAGAGGCTCAGGCTCAGCCCGTGGAGCGTGCGGGTGAGCATGTCACGTCCCAGCCAGTCGGTGCCGAAGAGGTGGCTCAGGTTGGGCGGCTGGTTGCGGTTGGCCAGGGCCGTACTCAGCCCGGCCTCGCCAATGAGTCGGCTACCCAACAGCACAGCAGCGAAAAACAGCAGGCAGCCAGCAATCGTGGCCAGGGTGCGCTGGCGGCGGTTCACATGCCAGCGCGCTGGCCGGGCCGCTGCCGGGGTGGTGGAGATACCGGGAATAGATGCCATAGGCTCCTCAATCGCCCGCTGGGGCGGCGTTGGCTAGCCGGATACGGGGGTCAATCAGCTGGTAGGCCAGGTCGGCCAGGGTGTTGCCCACAAACACAAAGATGGCACTAAAAAAGACGATACCCAGCAGCAGCGGCACATCGCCCCGCACCGCTGCCTGCACAGTCGCTTCGCCCAGGCCAGGGTAGGCAAACACCTGCTCCACCAGCACCGCCCCGCCAAAGAGTTCGCTCAACGAAGCCCCTTGCAGCGTGATGGCGGGCAGGGCCACGTTGCGCAGGCCGTGCTGCCGCACCAGTCCCCATGTCGTTTCGCCCTGGGCGCGGGCGAAGAGGGCGTAGTCGCTGTGCAGCACGTCAATCAGCTTCTGGCGGGTGTGCAGCGCCATGTTGGCCACGCCCACAATGCTGAGCGTCAGGGCGGGCAGCAGCAGGTGGTGCAGGCGCTGCGCAAACGTTACTTCCTCGGGCAGCAGCCCCGGCGGCGACGCGCAGCAGATCGGCGTCCAGCGCAGACTCACCGAGAAGATGATCAGCAGCAGCAGGGCCACCCAGAAGGTGGGGCTGGAGGCCAGCGTGTAGGCATAGAAGCGAATCGCCCGATCCAGCAACGACCCCTGGTGCATGCCCGCCGCAATGCCCAACCCAAAGCCCAGCAGCCCCGACAGCGCCCAGGCTGTGGCCATCAGCCCCAGCGAGGCCAGAAAGCGCTCGCCGATCACCGTCAGCACGGGCTGGTTAAAAATCATCGAGGTGCCAAGGTTGCCCTGCATCACCTGAGCCAGCCAGCTGCCAAAGCGCACATGCAGCGGCTGATCCAGGCCCCAGCGTGCGGCGATGATGGCCCGCTGCTCGGCGCTAATCTGCAACATGTCCGCGCCAATGTAGGCGTCCACCGGGTCAATCGGCGAAAGGCTGATCAGGCCGAAGCTGAAGATGGCCACCGCCACCAGCAGCAACAGCAGCCGCAGCCCTTTTTTTGTAAGAAAAGCTAACCAGCGCATGGGAAAAGGATGAAAGATGAAGTATGAAGTATGAATGTTCTGAATTTCATACTTCATACTTCATACTTCATATATTTACTTACACGTCCACTTCCAGTTCAAAATCCCGGCGGTGATGGGCCAGCCGTGGCCGTGAGGTTCAATCTGGGGCTGGCCAATGTCCAGGCAGTCGCTGACAAAGTAGGTGTGGTTCAGGTTGACCAGCCAGGCCCATGCGGCGTCGCCTTTGGCGGTGAAGCCCTGCTGCCCGTCCCACTGGGCTTGCTTCCAGAAGACCTGCGCTTCCTCTTCGCTCGGTGCGCCAAGAGCCAGGTCGAGCGTGCTGTCAATGGCGGTGTTGGCGTAGTAGCCGGTGTTGTACCAGCCCTGGC
>JALONX010000756.1 GCA_025454695.1 Chloroflexaceae bacterium | reverse complement strand
CGGGTGGAGCGCTATTTTGGCCAGGTGCCGCTGGATGCGTTTCTGGCTGAGGCACGGGCCATCCTCAATCCGCAGCAACGGCGCTGCCTGCTGGTCAACCTCTACGATGCAGCCCTGGCCACGGGAGAGCCACCCGAAAGCCACCCCCGCCTTGGGGCGCTGCTTGCAGGGCTGGGCACAACCGCCGAGGAGTTGCAGCCCTACCGCGCCACGCTGGCGGTCAAAAACGATCTGTCGATTTTTCATCAGTAGTCCGTGCTGCGTACTGCGTGCTGCGTGCTGCGTGCTGCGTAACCCGACTCATTGGTTCTCTGCGTCTCTGCGCCTCTGCGTTGCTGCCCGGTTAATCTGAAATCTGAAATCTGAAATCTGAAATGAGTAGCGACAATGCCCACAGACACCGATGTCATCATTGTTGGGGCCGGGCTGGCGGGGCTGGTGGCTGCGGCGGAGCTGGCCGACGCCGGTAAACGGGTCATCATCGTTGAGCAGGAGTCGGCCCAGAACCTGGGTGGGCAGGCTTTCTGGTCGTTCGGCGGCCTGTTTCTGATCGACTCGCCCGAACAGCGCCGCATGGGTATTCATGACTCCTATGACCTGGCTTACAACGACTGGATGGGCACGGCGGGCTTCGACCGGCCCGAGGATCACTGGCCGCGCAAGTGGGCCGAGGCTTACCTGGCCTTTGCCGCAGGCGAGAAACGGGCCTGGCTGGCGGCCCAGGGCATGCGCTGGTTTCCCATCGTCGGTTGGGCCGAGCGGGGCGGCTATGGCGCAAGCGGGCCGGGCAACTCGGTGCCGCGTTTCCATGTGACATGGGGCACCGGCCCCGGTGTGATCGAGCCGTTTGTGCGGCGGGTGCAGGCGGCGGTGCAGCGGGGCCTGGTGAGTCTCAAGTTTCGCCATCGGGTGAATGGACTCACACTGACCGGCGGCCAGGTTGACGGGGTGCAGGGCGACATGTTGGAGGAGAGTGGGCGGGAGCGGGGCCAGGCCACCTCGCGCACGGTGGTGGGCCAGTTCAGCTTCCGCGCTCAAGCAGTCATCGTTTCCTCCGGCGGCATCGGCGGGAACCACGAGTTGGTGCGGCAGAACTGGCCTGCCCGCCTTGGCACCCCGCCCCAGCAGTTGCTTTCGGGCGTGCCCGACTATGTGGACGGGCACATGTTGGCGATTACAACGGCGGCAGGCGGGCGCATCATCAACCCCGACCGCATGTGGCACTACACCGAAGGCCTGCAAAACTGGAACCCGATCTGGAGCCGCCACGGCATTCGCATTCTGCCTGGCCCCTCGTCGCTCTGGCTTGATGCAACCGGCAAGCGCCTGCCCGTGCCGCTGTTCCCTGGCTTCGACACGCTGGGTACGCTGGCTCACCTGCGCCAAACCGGCCACGACTACAGCTGGTTTATCCTGACGCAGAACATTCTCAAGAAGGAATTTGCCCTTTCTGGCTCGGAACAGAACCCCGACCTGACCAACAAAAGTTGGCCTCAGGTGCTGGGTCGCATCGGCGGCTCAGCGGCCACGCGCCCGGTAGAGGCCTTTAAGCGCCACGGCGTGGATTTTGTGGTGCGCGAAAATCTCACTGACCTGATCAACGGCATGAACGCCCTGACCGAGGAGGGCCTGCTTGACCCCGCCGCTGTAGAACGGGAGATTCGCGCCCGCGACGGCGCACTCGACCACAACTTCGGCAAAGACGCCCAGATCACCTTTATTCGGGGCGCACGCCACTACCTGGGCGACCGGCTGCTGCGCACGGCCCCGCCCCACCGCCTGCTCGACCCGCAGGCCGGGCCGCTGATTGCGGTGCGGCTCCACATCCTGACCCGCAAAACTCTGGGCGGGCTAGAAACCGACCTGGACGGGCGGGTGTTGCGAGCGGATGGCGAGCCGCTGCCGGGGCTGTATGCCGCTGGCGAGGCAGCGGGCTTTGGCGGCGGCGGCATGCATGGCTATCGCTCGCTGGAAGGAACCTTTCTCGGTGGCTGCATCTTCTCCGGGCGCACGGCAGGGCGGGCTGCGGCAAAAGCCACGGTTTGAGCGCTGAGCGATGAACGATGAAGGCGGTTGTATCCGCAGATTACGCAGATTACACAGATAAGAATGCCTGTATCTGCGTAATCTGTGGATGGATTACTCTTTTGAGTCTTGACAAAGGTACATCTTCACAATAAAATAACACTGTTAAGTGAAAGAGATGTGTATTTATGCCACGGACACCCCGCGAACCACGCGAAACCCGCCTGCGCCAGGGCAGCCGCCAGCGCCGCGAGCATGAAAAGCAGGAGTTGCGCCAGGCCATTCGCGATGCGGCAGCCACGCTTTTTGAGACTCACGGCTATGAGGGTTTTTCGTTACGTCAAGTCGCCGAGGAGGTTGGCTACACACCAACCACGATTTACCTCTATTTTGCTGATAAAGACGCCCTGCTGTTTGAGATTGCTGATGAGGGTTTTGTCCGTTTTGGCGAGCAGATTCACACGGCGGCAGCGGCGGTGAGCAACCCGGTAGAGCGACTGTGGGCTATCGGCCACGCCTACCTGGCCTTTGCTGAACAAAACCCGGTCTACTACCAATTGATGTTTATGCAGCGCAGCGACTTTCTGCTGGCGAAGCGCGAAGGCGAACGCCGCCCCCGCATTGATGTGCTGGGCATTGTGCGAGAAACGGTGCAGGCTGGCATGGATGACGGACTGATTCGCCCTGGCGACGCTGCCACCTTTGCCGACGGACTATGGGCCGTTTGCCATGGCATCGCCGCCCTGCGCATCTCCAAGCTGCCTTTCACGGCGGAGCGAGCCAGCGCCGCCGCTGACATGACCCTTGGGGCGATGTTGGCGGGGATGCGGCCTGCCACTGGGTAGCAATTCGACCGGAGACGGAAGACCGGAGACGGAAGACCGAGGCAAACATATAATTTCCGATTAGCTATTGGCAACATACAGGGAATTGCTAGCTGCCAACTGCCAACTGATGTTTGTTTCTTTGTTTGCTACTTAACGGTGTTATTTTAATGACAGTTGTTTTTGAGGAGACTCGAATGACCACCACCCAACGTTACGCCATTGCCCTGACCGCCGCGCTGGGGTTGTTTATGTCGGTGTTGGATAATACGATCGTGAACGTGGCCCTGTTCCCCATGGCGCAAGCGCTTGGCAGCGATCTTGGCACGATACAGTGGGTGGTAACGGCCTACTTCCTGGCCCAGGCAGCGGTAATCCCGATTGCGGGCTACTTCAGCGTCCGCTTCGGCCAGCGGCGCATCTTTCTGGTCTGCCTGGCCTGCTTCACGGTCGGCTCGCTGCTCTGCGGGCTGGCCCAGGATGCGACCGCGCTGATTATCTTTCGGGTGATCCAGGGCCTTGGCGGCGGGGCGCTCTTCCCGGTGGCCCAGGCGCTGGCCTTTGGCGCATTTGACGATGAGCAGCGCGGCGCGTCCTCGGCCCTGGTGGGTATACCAGTACTGCTGGCCCCGGCTTTTGGCCCCACCCTGGGTGGCTGGCTCACCGACAGCTACGGCTGGGCCAGCATTTTCCTGATCAACATTCCTGTCGGCGTGCTGGCCCTTGCCCTGGGCTGGCGCATCATCCCCGCCGACGCGCCCGATGGGGCCACCGTGCAAAAACGCTT
>JALONX010000755.1 GCA_025454695.1 Chloroflexaceae bacterium | reverse complement strand
GTGGCCGAACGCGTCGCCACCTCCAGCACATCGCGCACTTCAATCGCCTGGTTTAAGTCCCGGCTGGTGGTGTAGAGCCGCAGCAAATGCTCCGTCATCTGGTTAAATGCCAGCGCCAGCCGCCCCAACTCATCCGGCGAACCAACGGCGCTACGGCGGGCCAGGTCGCCACTCGTCACCGCTTCAGCAGTTTCCACCAGGTTACCCAGGCGTGCCGTAATCTGGCGCGCCACCCAGTAGCCCACCAGCACCGCCCCAATCGCCAGCAGCGCCGTCACACCAATAATGACCCAGCGGCTGCTCGACCATGCACTGACAATAAAATCCCGCGACAGGCTGATCGAAAAGTAGCCTGTCTGGGCACCGCGAATAAGCAGCGGCGCGTAGACAAACTCATATTCACGGTCGGCCAGCAGCTTGCGCTCCTTCACCGAACAGGAAGGCAGGCGACTCAGGGTCAGCGGGTTGGTGAGTCCGCCCGGTTGGTTGCCAATGTCAAGGCAGGGGTCAAGGGGGTTTTCGCCAGGGACGACGGTTGCACCAGATTGGGGGCTAGCCGCAAGGGCGGCCCGTACCCGTTCATTCAAGTTCACCGCTTCCAGCACTAATGCTTGCGGCATATCGAGCGTGGCCAGTTCCGGCCCAGCCACAGTGGTGCCCAGGGCCCGGCCATTAATGTCATAGAGCGTGGTAATGGCCGACTGGCTTTCCGTCTGCAACTGCTGCAACAGATTGTCGAGCCGTGAGCCAAGCAGCATGCCGCCCACCACCGCGCCATTGTTGCGCACGGGCACAATCGTGGCAAAATAGAGCTGATCTTGCCCATCGTCCAGGCGGAATTTAACCAGAGCGCTAAACTTATCAACCTCCACACCATTCACAGTATCCGTCTCGCCCCGCAACACCCGCTGCACCTGCTCCAGGCCAGAAAGGTCGGTGCCAACCCATTTGCGAGGCACGGTGGGGTTCACCGAGGTGCGCTCCCAGTCCACCAGGGCCTCGGCCTGCATGTTAAAGGCAATCACACGGTCAAACGTGATGCGCTCATTGGCCAGGCCCAGCCGGTAGAGCGGTTCGAGGGCTTTTTCCAGGCCGGGCACGTCCCGGTTCTGCACAGCGTCACGCACGCTGGGGGCTTGAATAGCGGGGTTTGCTTCGGAGAAAACGATCTGGGTGAGGAAATTGAGGTTATCAACTTCATGCTGGGCCATGGCCCCGGTGAAGTTGCGGGCAGTCTGACCAAGCTGATTATCGAACCGTTCTTGCCAGCTGCTTGCCACGAGAATCAATGCAATACCCGCACCGGCCAATGTCACCAGGATCATTAGCAACAGATAGGGAAGAATGATCTTGTACTGAATCTGCGAACGGACGGCGCGTAACAGCTGCATTGCTTACTTCAATTGTACACGAGCATCATCAGTTCTGCTGCAAGAGGCCGTACCCATACATCCTCCGTGTATGCACTATAGGTGAGACAGGGCCAGGCGGGAGTGGGGACAGGAAACACTCGCTAGAAACAGGTGCAGCTCATTGCACGGGCGTTTTACACTTTGTAGTACGTATTGGCAGTTCGCTCCCTATTATAAACGATGGTAGAAGCAGCATCAAGCACGCTTCTGACATTTTGATTACAAATGAATTGTAAATTATTTTGCGCGGCGCACTAAATGAACATGTTGTTATGCGCACACTGTGCAGTATTTCCCCGCAGCAGCTTCCATCACACCAGGTAGAACCCTATGTGCGCTGCTACTACGACAGCTTATCGCACAGACGTGTCACGCTCCTACCCCTACTGCAACATCATGTGTGAGTGGCAAGGCAAAAGCAAAGCTGCTCCCTCCACGGGCGCTGCTTTCCAACCAGATTACACCGTGGTGCGCTTCTACCGCAAGTTTACAAAATGTTAATCCAAGGCCACTGCCGCGTACCTTGCGGCCCTGCACCTGGCCAAACTTCTCAAACACACGCTCGTGATACTGAGGCGGAATACCCGGCCCATGGTCGCGCACCCAGAACACCAGCCATGTATCAGTAGCAAGCTGGGGGGGTTGCAGCGGCACCGTGGGCGCAACCAGCACATGCTGCTCACCCGTAGGTAGCACTTCCAGCGCGGCAGCTCCCAGCAGCACTTCGGCCCCGGTGGGCGAAAATTTAATTGCATTATCGAGCAGGTTTTGCAGCACCCGCACAATTTTGTCGTGGTCGGCTTCAATCAGCGGCAGGCCCACCGGCAGCGACTGTTCCAGCCGCACCTGCTGGTTCTGGGCCGAGCCGCGCAGGCGATCGCAGGCTTCATCGGCCAGCGCATAGGGCGAAAGTGGTTCGGGATTGAGCGGCATGCGCCCCAGTTCCAGCCGGGCAATGTCGAGCAAGGTATTGATCATCTCAAGCATGGTCTGGCTGCTCTGGTGGGCAATACTCAGTAACTCGCTCTGCTGAGCCGTCACTGGCCCGCCCAGGCCCCGCTTCACCATCATAATGCCATTCATGATTGCAGTCAGCGGTGCGCGCAAATCATGCACGAGCATGCCCGTATAATCATCTCGAATCTGGATCAACTCCCGTTCTTTCGAGATGTCTTGAAACAGGGCCAACTGGCCAATCTCCTGGCCACTTGTGTCACGCACGGGCAGGGCGAAATGGCGCAAAAAGTGGCGCTGGCTCACACCGGCAATCTCAAGGTCTCGCACGATGAGCGGCGCGGTGTCTTCATTCCACCAGGGCGGAGTCTGTTCTACCGTTGTGCGGGCTTGCAGTTCAGCCAGCACATCACCAAGGAGACGCCCCACCAGCGCTTGCGGTTCCACCTGAAGCAGCATGGCCGCCATGGGGTTGGCCGTCACAATCACGCCCGAGGTGTTGGCCATCAGAATGCCATCGGTGGTGGAGTACACAATCGCTTCAAAACGGTCGCGCAGGGTGGCCGCCTGCTGAAAGAGCCGGGCATTCTCAATTGCCACCCCGATGGTTGCTGCCATGCGACTCAGGCGTTTGGCATCATCATCGGTAAAGGTGCCTTCGCGCTTGTTCAGTAGCTCAATCACCCCAATAGTGCGCCCCTTCACCACCATGGGCACACAGAGAATGGAGCGAGTCTCATAGCCCAGGTCGTCGCTGACTTTGCTGTAAAAGCGCGGGTCGTTGCGGGCATCGGGCACCACTGCGGCCAGCTGAGTTTCGGCCACATCGCCTGCCACACCCTGGCCTTTGGGAATGCGCACGCCAAGCAGCTTCTCTTCACCTGCCTCCAGAGTCATCACAAATTCCAGGTCGCCCGTCACCTCATCACGCATCAGCAGCGAGCCAGCATCTACCCGAAAATAGGCATTCAGCTTTTGCACCACCAGGTGATACACTTCACGCGGGTCGAGGGATGAGGCCACCACGCTGGCAATATCGTTCAGGGTTTCCAGCTCGGCGTTGCGGCGCTGAGCGGCTTCTGTGAGTCGAAAGGAGATAATCGCCGCCGCCAACTGCCCAGCAAGCAGACGGGCCAGCGAGATTTCATACGGCGTGAAACGGCGTGGCATTGCCGTAGTGGCCACCGCCAGCACCCCCAGCATCTGGTCGTGGGCCACCAGCGGCACCATCAGCATCGAACGGATATTTTCCACATTCATCAGTTGCCGCA
>JALONX010000754.1 GCA_025454695.1 Chloroflexaceae bacterium | reverse complement strand
GGGTCGGAATGACATCGAATCGCTTGTAGGCAAAGAAACGTTTTTTTACAGACTGCTTAGCCGTGACGTGACATAAACCGGTCGCCCCGCCACATCGGCGTCAGCTGCACCTGGCGTGAGACTACACCGTGGTTATGGCTTCCCCGGCCAGCAGCGCCAGGCAGACTAGTTCCAGCACTGTAGTTGCTGTTGGAGCGCCGTCCCAGCGCAGGGTGTGGGCCTTTTCTTCCAGCGCCAGGGCCAGCCGTTCCAGCGGGGGCAGCAGCTGGCCAAAGCCGAGGGCCGCGCCCTGCCGGTGCAGTTCGCGCCAGCGCCGGGCCTGCCGTTCGTCGGCCCGTTGCAGCCCCACCACCAGCAGGTCACCTAGAGCTTCCTCGATCTGCGCCCAGTAGTCGGCCAACGGGTCGTGGCGGGCGGGGGCAGCGTCTGAGTCGGCGGCGGTGATGCTGGCCGCGCCGGGCTGCTCGCGGGCAAGCCAGGGCAGCAGGCCCACCCGCATGGCACCATCTTGAAACACCAGCGCGGTGGGCGCAATCACCGGGCCGTGGGGCGAAAGGCGCACATGGCCCGCCACAAAGCGCAGGTCGCCAGGCCGGGTGGTGAGGGCCGCCAGCAGCGCCTCAACTCCGCTCTGGCCCCGCGAGGTGTACGGGTGCGTCAGCAAGGCCTGACCTCCAGCGTGGTCGGACAGTATCGCCCGCACCGCATGTTCCACCGGGTCGAAGCTGGCCCGGTCAATCTGCTTCACCGCGCAGACATACAGGCCATCGCTGAGGCGGCGTGGGCGCAGGGCGGGCGGCGGCTGGGCGCTGATATGGGCAGCGAGTTCGCTGAAATCTTCGGCCAGCAGCGGTGCCCGCAACGATTCCCATGCGTAGGCCTGCGGATTTAGGGCGAGCTGGGCGCGGCTCGGCAGGTAGGTACCGTTGGGCAGGCGTTTGCCGCCTTTCACCAGGGCCTGCCCGCCCGCAAGGGCCGCCAGCGTAACACCCTTTGCCACCGACCATTGGGCCAACTGCCAGAACGGCGGCGGCGCAACTGTCTGATCCTCAGGGTCGTTGGTGTCGCGCCGCACCACTATCAGGCTGCCCGAGTCGGCGTCCTGCATGTAGGCAGCCAGTTCCACCCCACCTCGCCGCACCCGCACGCTGCACCCCAGGCCGGTGAGTCTGGCCCGGGCCAGCGAGGTTTCGCGGTCGTTGGCCGCGCCGCGCACAAACAGCTGTGGCACCGCGCCCGTGCTGGCCCGCACGGCATCGCCCCGCACGCAGAGTTCGCCCATCAGCCTGCTCAGCACCACGGGTGTGAAGCGGGCATCGTGGGTGGCGTAGGCGGCGTGCTGCTGAAGCATGTCGGCCATGGCATCGGCAGGCCAGACCATGCCGTCGCTCCGCAGGCGGCTCTCGATGCGGCGCAGGCGCTCGATCAGTGGCTGGGGTGCGCCGTTCATGCCCGCCAGCACCAGTTCGCGCAGCGTCCCGTCGAGATCATCAAGCAGTGATGTTGGCACGGGGTGGGGCGTGGGGTTGGTTTCTACAATGCCGCTGGTGCGCCCTTCATCAAGCAGCCGAAAGGCCCACACCGCCAGCGGCACATGGCGGCAAGGCGCAGGCTCGGCACAGTCGCAGTGGGTATAGCGCACATCGCCCGGCACCAGAAAGCGCACGCTGCACGCCAGCGAATGGCAGTAGGCGGTGGGTTTGGCGCTGCACACCAGTTCAAACACCTGGCCAGAATCATAGGCCTGCCGCGCCCATGTGCGGGCCGGGCGCGTCACATGCTGGGCCAGTTGTTCGTCGCTGATGCTGCCGGGGTTCCAGGGATGCACCGGGGCTGGTGGGGCTTCGCTGGCGTGGGCGGCCACATGGGCCTGGTAGGCCAGCACCGTGCGTAGCAGGTGGCGGCAGATGGTGGTCGCCGGGCACGAGCATGTCCCGGCGCTGGCTGGTTTGCCGCCGGGCAGCCCACAGGTCACGCCGTCCGACCAGCGGGCCGTCACGGTGCCGTCGTCAGCTTCTTCGAGTTCTACCTGAAGTTCGCCCGCTTGAAGCTCCTGCTGGGCACGCTTCACCAGGCCACGGTTGGCCAGCAGCACCAGGTCATCGGGAGAAAGGGCGAGTAAATCAGTTCGCATTGTAATTTGCGTTCGACCGGAGACGGGATTGACGATTGACCCTTCGGCAGGCTCAGGGCAGGCGGATTGACGATTGCAAAGCAGCCTAACTCACCACTCGTAACTCGTAACTCGTAACTCGTAACTCGTAACTCGTAACTCGTAACTCGTAACTCGTAACTCGTAACTCGTAACTATCACAACACTTTCTGCGCGACCCATTCGGCCAGTTCGCCGGGGGTCATCGCGCCGACGTGGGCACCCAGGGCCACCATGCGCCGGGCCACCTCACGGTCGTAGTGCGGCTCGGCCTGGCTATCCAGGGCGGCAAGGCCGAGCAGGGTGACGCCGCTGCTAATCAACTGTTTCGTCGCGGCGTAAAGGTTATGTATCGGCGCGCCCTCACAAAAGTCGGTGATCAGCACCACAATTGTGCGACGAGGGTTGTCAACGAGTGTCGCGCCGTAGCGCAGGGCCTGGCCGATGTCGGTGCCGCCGCCTAGTTGCACCTTCATCAGCGTTTCCACCGGGTCGGTGCAGTCTTCAGTCACGTCCACCACCGAGGTGTCGAACAGCACCATGTGGGTGCGCAGGCTTTTGATGCCCCAGAAAATCGCCGCCGTCACCGCCGCATGGATGACGCTATCGGCCATGCTGCCCGATTCGTCCACCAGAATAATCAGCTGCCAGCGGTCGGTCTGCCGCCGCACGCGGGAGAAGAAGTAGGGCTGGCGAATGTAGAGCCGCTGCATGTCGGGGTTGTAGTTGCTCAAGTTGCGCCGGATAGTGCTGCGGGCGTCGAAGTTTTTGGCAATCTTGAGGAACGAGCGACGGCGGCGGTCAATCGTGCCGGTGAAGGGCGCGGTGATCTGGCGGGCCAGCTTTTCCATCAGCTGCTCGACCATGGCCCGCACCAGCTGGCGAGCCATGGCCAGCACTTGCTGGTTCATCAGGTGTTTGGTGCGCAACACCGCTTTGAGCAGCGTCTGGCTGGGCGTGGCCCGACTCAGCAGGTCGGGGTTGGTCACCATTTCTTCCAGCTGGTAACGCTCCAGGGCATCGCGCTCGATGCGCTCGATGGTTTTTTGCGGGAAGAGTTCATGCACATGGTTGATCCACTCTGGCACGGTGAGTTGCGATGGGTCGAGGGAACCAGGGGCAATCTCATCGGCCCCGGCCCCGATGCGGGTGTTGCGGCCCGGCCCATATTCGCGGTTGTAGAGGTAGGCCAGGGCGGCATCTTGCTGCTGCCACTCGCCAACTAGCCCGCCCAGCACGCCCTCAGCCCCTTCGCCCAGAATGAGCCGCCAGCGCATGCGGCGGGTGCGTTCGTCGGTCATTGGCCACCTCCACGAATGCCAAAGCGCTTGAGGGTTGTGATAAGCCGTGCTTCGAGGGCCATGGCGCGGGCGGCTACCGCCACATCAACTTCTAGTTGCTGCATGGGCTGTGCGTCCGCGTTTGTTTCACCCAGCAGTGTCTGGGCAATGTAGTGCTTCTCGCGCGGGGTGAAAAACGAGAAGGCCA
>JALONX010000753.1 GCA_025454695.1 Chloroflexaceae bacterium | reverse complement strand
TGGAGCAACGGCTTAAACGAAGCCCAATAGCCCCAGACCAGGTAGAGATAGGCCAGCGCCACCAGCCCACCAACCCAGAGCCGTTCGGGAAAAAGAAACAGATAGTAGCCAGCAATATTGACGATGATGGGTGCTAGCACCACCAGCGCCAGTGGTGCAAATATGCCGACAAGCAGGGCCAGGCCAGCCACAAGCTCGGTTGCCCCCAGCAGCTGGTAGACAAAGCCGGTCTCCTTCAGTGAGTCGATAAAGGCGCGCCCCGGCGGCGGCCCGCTGATGCCGATGCGGTCGGGGGCGACGAGTTTGGTCAGGCCTGAAATGATAAACATCAGGCTGAAGAGGGTACGCACGGCGAAAAACAACCACTTTTGCATGTTTTTTGCTCCTGTTCCAATCTGCAAACGTTGCTTCAGCATAGCTGCTGCGGCCCGTTTTGCCATGTCCCAGCTGGCCTATGCGGGCGGATGGTTCGTGCGAATGCGCATAGCCAGAAGTCATAGCACTTCTGGCTACAACCAACTGACCAACTGGCACATGGAGTCCGGCGGGGAGGGCTGTTATAATGGTAGGGGGGTAATTATAGTAGATTGCAGATTGACTGATTGGAGATTGCAGATTAGAACAGCATTGGAGTGCGACAAAGTAGCATCTTGCTCAACCGATCTGCAAACCGCTATAATCTTCCATAAACAACGTTTTCGTGTCTGTGCGACGCCTGCTAGATCTCCCCTGTCCTCCCTTACTAAGGGGAACGTGGCTCTGGGATGCGGAAAGCCCCCCTTGCCAAGGGGGGGATGCAGCGCAACGATCAAAACACCGGAGCATGTTCCTTACAAATCAATGAGTCTATCAAGAACGTTTCTTTGTCCACAATGCGGCGCTGTGTCATTCCGACCGCAGGGAGGAATCTGCATTGTCAGACATTGAAAACCCCTCACTCTATTTGGGGTGACATGGATGAGAAAGGCCAGAAGACTTCGTTGACGGATTATTCGTAAAAAACACACTTTCACCAGAAGTGATGTTTGTTTCGGCAGAGGCTGCATGATCAACGTGCAACGTTCAACACCGACCACCGCCTGGCCCTGGTGGCGCTGGTTGGCCCCGCGCCCCTTCGACTGGGTGGCGACATTTCTCTACCTATGCGTGCTGGGTCTGTTTGCGCTGCGGCAGAGCCTGGCCAGCCCATCAGGTGGCCCTGGGCTGCCGGTGGTAGGCATGGCTGCCGCCAGTGTCGCGTTGCTGGCCCTGGATCGCTGGGAATGGTGGCGTTACCCGGTGGCCACGCCCCGACGCGAGGCGCTCTGGCTCTTCTGGGCGCGGCTGCTACTGATTGAGCTGGTGGTGCAGATGGAAGGTTTTGGGCTAGCGGCCTTTTTGTATGTGCTGGTGCCGTTTGCCGCCGCGCTGACCTTTAGCAGCCGCTCGGGCTGGCTGGCGAGTGCGCTGGTCTGGGCCGTGTTTGTGGCCAAAATGGTCTGGTTTAAGCCCTACTGGGCGCAGTCGCCCGATCTGGTGAACAGCCTCGTTCTCTTTACCATGGCGCTGATTTTTATGCAGGCTATGGCCCGGCTGGTGACACTGGAACGCAGCGGGCGTAGCCACACCGAGTGGCTGCTGGCCGACCTGGAACAGTCGCATGCCAGGCTAACCGCCTATGCCCATCAAGTTGAGGCGCTGGCGACCACCAGCGAACGCAACCGCATCGCCCGCGAGATTCACGACAGCCTCGGCCATTATCTGACGGTGATCAATGTGCAGCTGGAAAAGGCGCTGGCCTTCCGTGAGAAGCACCCGGCCCAGGCCGAGCAAGCCGTGCGCGACTCGAAGCGGCTGGCCCACAACGCCCTGGACGATGTGCGCCGCTCGGTGGGCATGCTGCGGGCCAACGGCCAGGTTTTTGGGCTGGCTCAGGCCCTGCATGAGCTGATTGCGCCGTTGCAAAGCGAACGGCTCCATGTGGAACTGACGATTGAAGGGAACCAGAGCGGCTTTTCGCAGGCCGCGCTGCTGGCGCTGTTCCGGGGAGCGCAGGAAGGGCTAACCAACGTGCAGCGCCACGCGACGGCCAGCCAGGCAACGCTGCACCTCTCCTTCCAGGCTGTTGAAGCAAGCCTTGAAATCTGTGACAATGGTGTAGGATTTGAACCAGGCACCGTCGCTACTGGCGCAGCCCAGGGGCGCTATGGCTTGCAAGGCCTCCGCGAACGGCTCGAACTGGTTGGCGGCAGCATGGCGCTGAAAAGCACGCCCGGCAGCGGCACAAGCCTGCTGCTGCGTGTGCCGCGTGGGTAGGGTGAGAAGGTGATCAACTGCGTACTGCGTACTACGTGCTGCGTGCTGCGCCTGCCCTGAGCGAAGGCGAAGGGTGCTGCGTAACTCAGAATCGCCCTATTCATACATCATCATTCATACTTTCTACTTTTCCGATTCTGGGCTCCGATCCTCGGTCAGCGTTTATGACTAACATCCGTGTTCTGGTAGTAGACGACCAGCAACTCATGCGCGACGGCATCGCCTCGCTGCTAAGCCTGCAAGACGACATTGCGGTGGTGGGCACAGCCGCCAACGGCCACGAGGCCCTGGCCCAGGCTGCCGTCCTCGCGCCCGACGTGGTGCTGATGGATATCCGCATGCCGGGGATGGATGGCGTGACGGCCACGGCGGCGTTGCGGCGCGAACTGCCGGGCTGCCGCGTGCTGATGCTGACCACCTTCGACGATGACGAATATATTGTGGCGGCGCTGCGGGCCGGGGCCAGTGGCTATTTGCTGAAAGACCTGCCCGCCGCTGATCTGGCTCAGGCGATTATCGCCGTGCAGCGCGGCATCTACCAGCTTGACCCGACGGTAGCCCAGAAGGTGGTGGAAGCTATGCATGCCGCGCCGCCTGCTTTGCCTGCGCCGCTGAGCGCAATGCCCAGCAGCGAACTCAGCGAGCGCGAGGTAGACGTGGTGCGGCTGATCGCCCGTGGGGCCACCAACCGAGAGATCGCCGCCGCCCTGATCATCAGCGAGGGCACGGTAAAAAATCATATTTCCAACATTCTCAGCCGCCTTGGCCTGCGCGACCGCACCCAGGTTGCGCTCTACGCCCGCGATCGGGGAATTGTGTAATCTTTAACCCTTAACCCCTAACCCTTAACCCTTAACCCATAAAAGGAGTTTTTTATGTACGAAGTTGGCGTAAGTGCCGGATTTGAAGCGGCGCACCGGCTGGTGGGCGATTTTGGCCCGGCGACGCGCTTGCATGGCCACAGCTACCGGCTGGATGTGGTGGTGCGGGGCGAACGACTCAAGGCCGACGGCACGCTGTTTAACGTGGTGCCCTTGCAGCAGGCCCTGGCGGCGCTGGTGGGCAAGTTGCATTACCAGAACCTGGACGAGGTGCCGGAGTTGGCGGGCATCAACACCACGATGGAAGCGCTGGCCCACTTCTGCTGGGAACAGCTAGCCCCCAGCCTGCGAGACGCGGGACTCAGCTCGCTGCTGGTGCGGGTGTGGGAAAACAGCACCACCTACGCCGCCCGGGAAGACAAGCTATAGCCACAGAGGGCACAGAGCTTGCCCTGAGCTTGCCTGCCCTGATCTTGCCGAAGGGTCGAAGGGGACACTGAGGATGTTAACGTACCGCCGAGGACG
>JALONX010000752.1 GCA_025454695.1 Chloroflexaceae bacterium | reverse complement strand
CGTGCGCCGCCCGGCTTTCTGCGTATGGTCGCCATTGTCGCCACCGGCGGTTGGATTGGCGCACTCGCATCTATGATGCTTGGTGACTGGATTCTGCCGTTTGCTTATAATCAGGGCATCGCTGGCTATCGCTACACCGTTTATAGTTGGATTTTTCTGGGTCTCCTGCTCAGCGTGAACCAGATGTTGAATCAGCAGGAACAATCACCCGTAGAAGCGAAAATCGTTCGCGCATGAAACTGACTCTGTTTATTTTTTTATGTCTTCTAGTGTTTGCCACGAGCACACCGCTGGCTGTCCACGGCCAGGGTTCAAGCTGGCTGCCGCCGGTGCCGGTGTCGCCCCTGCGCATCACCGAGGAGCAGGCCCGTGAAACAGGCGAACGCCGCTATGGCTCGGCCTGGTTTCCTGATATGGCGGTAGGCCCGCAGAATAGCGTGCATATCATCTGGTATAGCGGCATTGGGCTAGACAAAAGCGAAGGCGGCAGCCTTGACCTGCTGATGTATCGCAAGATTCAGGAAGGCCAATGGTCGCCGGTGAATGAGATAGCTGCCCCAAGCACCGGTGGCTTTACCGTGCGCAACAGCATGATGCTGGGGCGCGACGGCAGGCTGCATGTGGCCTATCGCAGCGGCACACGCATTGTCTACAGCCGCGCCCCCTGGCAGGAAGCCGGTTCGGCGCAGGCGTGGAGTACGCCCCGGCCCATCAGCAGCTTTGGGGCGGCCTACTACACCGCCCTGGCGACGGATGAGCAAGGCAATATTCACATCCTCTGGTCGGAAGCGTTTGGTGATTCAACCGAACCTGGCAACACGGCCTGTCTGAACTGTGCCGACATGTACTACCGTTCATCACCAGATGGCGGCAATACCTGGACTGACCCGATTAATCTCTCCAACACCCCTGATGGTGAAAACCGACCACAGATCGCCGTTGATCAACGTGGCCGCATCCACGCCGTCTGGGATGAAGGAATTGACTGGTATGCTGGTGCGGGACAAGCAAAAGCAGGTGTCTATCGCCATTCCGACGATGGCGGGCGCAACTGGAGCGAGCCGGTCTATTTCCGCCTTCCTGAGCGAATCGCCGAATTGGCCGCCAACCAGCAGCGCGGGCGCGAACGCAACGTGATCAGCCGCGAACCAACCCCGCTTGCCGCAACCACAACCCCGGCGACGCCCCCAGCCCTTGACGCCGTGCAGCAAACTACCCTTTCCCTCGATCGGGATGGGAATCCGCTGGTGGTCTTCCGAGGGGCCTATATTAATCGCATCTTCTCTCAATACTCACCAGATGGCGGCACAACCTGGGAATCAGCGACAGAAATCCCGGACATGCGTGCCCGTCCTTCCGATCTGGATGTGTATAGCATGGCCACCGATGGCGCTGGCACTGTGCATTTATTGATGGTGGGCTACCGTTCTCGCGAAGCTACCGACGACCTGCTCGCGCCACCGGGCCTGTGGCACCTGGCCTGGCAGGGCGGGCGCTGGACGGTGGTTGACGCGGTGATGGATAACGAACTGTACCCCGAATACCCACGGCTGGTTATTGCCAATGGCAATGAATTGCATGCAACCTGGTTTACCCGGAGTAGAGAAGACCTTTTTGATAGTGAACGGGCGTCGTACCGCGTCTGGTATAGCAGTACGTTTGTGAATGCGCCAGCCGTCGCACCACTGCCATTGTTTACGCCTGTTCCTGAAGCAACGGCCCGCCCGACGGCCACGGCGCTGCCGCCGCAACCAACCCCAACCGCGCTGCCCGCCTGGGCACTGGAGGCAGCCCCGGTGACGGAACCGCCACGTTGGGAAAGCCTGGCGCTCCAAACGGTTGGCGTGGCCCTGCTGCCGGTGCTGGCGCTGATTGGTGGTGTAATGCTAGTACGACGACGCAAAAAAGGGTGACACACAATGATTGAAAAACTTGGCATGGGTGCAACGCAGGCGAACCCTCGCACCACAACAACATTCTGGCCTTCAGAACGGCTCTTTGTCTTGCTTGTAATTGTGTTCGCCCTGGCAATCACCAGTGCGCCTTTTGCTTTTGCCTATTTCAGCGCCCCGCCGGATCGCTATTTCACCGGGGTGATGTATAACATTCCCGACCATAACCAGTATTTTGGCTGGATGCGCGACCTGGTGCATATGCCGCTGGCGGCAAACCGCCTCACCGCTGAACCAAACGAGCCAGCCCTATTTCATCTGCTCTGGCTGGTGGTGGGCCGGGTCGGGGCCATGTTTGGCCTGGAATATGGGGTTGCCTTCGGCTGGCTGCGCATCGTCGCCGTGATCTTGCTGCTTTCCAGCATGTGGCTCTTTTTGCGCATCAGCGTGGCCGACATGCGCCAGCGCTGGTTGGCGTTTGTGCTGTTTGCATTTGCTGGCGGCATGGGCATTATCTGGGTTTTTGTAAAATATCTGCGCGACCTCCCCGACGCGCCGTTTCCATTTGACATCTACACTTCCGAACCAAACAGCTTCTTTATGATGCTAGCGTTTCCCCATTTTAGTGTGGCACTGGCGCTTATCATTAGTAAAATCGGTTTTACGCTGTATGCCCAGCAACGCCAGCAACTGCGTTATGCCGTGCTGGCCGGGCTGTGTGGCACGCTCATCGGCTTGCAGCACGCCTATGATCTGCTCACTACCTATGTGGTGCTTGGCCTGTTTGGCCTGCTGATCTGGTGGCGCGACCGACGTTTCCCCTTGTTTCTGGGGAAAACAGCCCTGATTATTGCCGCCTTCTCGGTGCCGCCCGCCGCCTACCTGGGCTATCTGGTGTTTACCGACCCTACCTGGGGCCAGAAACTCGAACAGTTCGACAATGCGGGTGCGTGGACTCCCGGACTGCTGCACCTGCCGATTCTGTTGGGGGTGCCGTTGCTGCTGGCCCTGCTGGCCTTTCGCCCGCGCATGCTGCAAAGCCGCAGCGATGCGGAAATTCTAGTAGGAGTCTGGTTTCTGGCCCACTTTCCCCTGGTCTACCTGCCAGTGAAATTTCAGATCCACCTGCTGCTGGGCTGGCAGGTGCCCATGATGATTCTGGCGGCGGCGGCGGTGTTACACCACATCTGGCCCTGGCTCCAGGCCCGCCGCCCCAGGCTGGCCCTGCCCCTGGTGACCGCGCTACTCGGGCTATGTTTTGTTACCAACATCTACATTCTAGCCTGGCGTTTTGTGGATTTAGGGCGCTACCAGCAGCCGTTTTTCCTCAGCCAGAACGAAGCCGCTGCTCTAGGCTGGCTGCGCACCAACACGACCAACGAGGATGTGGTGCTGGGCACGCTTGAGATTAACCAGCATGTGCCTGCCTGGGCTGACTCACGAGCCTTCCTTGCCCACTGGGCCGGTACACTGGACTACTTCAACAAAGTGGAGATGACTGCAACCGTACTGAGTCCGTCGGCTCCGCTTGATCAGCGCACGGCCATTCTGCAACGCTTCGGCGTCACCTACCTGATTGTGCGGGAGCAGGACAGCCCGCGGGCAGCCTTGGAAGCAGCCTCACCCATGCTTGGCCCGGTGTTTAGCCAGGGCGACGTTACCATCTACCATGTAACCCTGCCACAATGACCCGCCTGGTGCTACTGCTGGTGCTGCTGCTGGCGGCCTGTGGCACACCGGCGGCAAGGCCGCAATCG
>JALONX010000751.1 GCA_025454695.1 Chloroflexaceae bacterium | reverse complement strand
CGGAACGCGCAATACATTGCGCAACTACGGGACGTTTTATACTCGAATAAAAAATTAAAGTCCATCAGTCCGCGTCGTGCATATTGCATACCATTATCCATCTCGGCGTCCTCGGCGTCCTCGGCGGTGAATAGTAACTCGTCACTCGTCACTCGTAATTCGTCACTTGACATGCGAACAAGCATCTGGCTCGTGCGACACGGACAAACGCTCTACAACTTGCAACGGCGCTACCAGAGCTACAGCGACACCCCGCTGACTGAGCACGGCCAGCGCCAGGCGGCGGCCCTGGCCCACCGGCTGCGGCGCATCCCCTTCACCGTGGCCCTGGTAAGCCCGGTGGAGCGGGCGCGGGCAACGGCGGCCCACCTGCTGGCAGGGCGCGAGGTGCCCCAGCTGGAAGCGCCGGGCTGGGCCGAAACCAACCACGGGCGCTGGGAAGGGCTGACCTACCGCGAAGTGCTGGCCCGTTTCCCCGGCGAAGCCCAGGCTCGCTGGGGGCAGGGCATCCACGGGCGTGCCCAGGGCGGCGAAAGTCTGGCCGAAGTGGTGGAGCGAGTGGGGGCCGCCTGGGCCGATCTGCTGCGGCGCTACCCTGGCGGGCGGGTTTTGGTGGTAACGCACGCCACGCCGATTCAACTGTTGCTCTGTGCTATCTCTGGTATGCCACCTGCGAACCATTGGCAGTGGCGGGTTGACCAGGGCAGTCTCACCAGCCTCGATGTCTACGCCACCGGCACCATCATGCGCATGGTGAACGAAGTGCCGAGGCCATAGTAGATTGCAGATTGGCTGATTGTAGATTGCAGATTAGAACAGCACTGGTATGCGGAAAAACCACATGGTGGTGGAACAACCGATGTGCAACCTGCTATATGATGTGGGGCGTGACATGTGAAACGTACTGCATACTGCGTACTTGCGTATTGTGTAACTCGAACCATCTCTGCACCTCTGCGCCTCTGGGCCTTTGCGTTTCTGTTCGGCTAATCAAACATCGAAAATCGAAAAACCAAAATGGATAATCTTCAATCTCCAATTTCCAACCTCCAGTTGCTCTGCACCGCCATCCCCGGCCCGGACTCACAGGCGGCGGCGGCGGCTCAAGGGCGGCTCGACTCGCTGACGAAACCCCAGGGTAGCCTGGGCCAGTTGGAATCGTTGCTGGTGCGCCTGGCCGCATGTACAGGGCAGCTCGCGCCTTGTCTAGAATGGCGGGTGGTGCTGGTGGCTGCCGCCGACCACGGCGTGGCTGCCGAGGGCGTGAGTGCCTACCCCCAGGCCGTGACAGGCCAGATGGTGCTGAACTATCTGGCTGGTGGGGCAGCCATCAATGTCCTGGTGCAGGCGGCGGGCGCTCGCATGCTGCTGGCCGATGCGGGGGTAGCCGCCGAGTTGCCCGCCGACCCGCGCTTGCGGCGGCTCGGCTTGCGGCGGGGCAGCGGCAACATTGCCCACGAGCCGGCAATGAGCGAGGACGAAGCTGTGGCGGCGCTGCTGTTCGGCGCGGCGTTAGTGGAAGAAGAGTCCCGCAGCGGCCTGAGCCTGCTGGCGTTGGGCGAGATGGGCATTGCCAACACCACGCCCGCCGCCGCCCTCACCAGTGCCTTCACCGGCGCAGCGCCCGAGCAAACCGTGGGCCGGGGCACTGGCATTGACGACCAGACCCTGACGCGGAAAGTGGCGGTGGTGAAACAGGCCCTGGCAAGAACCGAAAACCAGGAACCGTTTATAGTTGACAGTTTGCAGTTTGCAGTTCCCAGATCAATGGCATTAGCCGGTAGTCTGCCAACTGCCAACTGGCAACTGCAAACTGTTATCGCAACGCTCGCCAACCTCGGCGGCCTGGAAATTGCGGTGCTGGCGGGGGCAACGCTGGCGGCGGCGGCGCGGCGCATTCCCGTGCTGCTGGATGGCTACATCACCACTAGCGCCGCTCTGGTGGCGGCGGCGCTAGCCCCGAACGTGCGCCACCACCTGTTTGCGGCCCACCGTTCGGCGGAACCAGGCCACGGCCTGGCCCTGGCCCACCTGGGGCTGACGGAGGAACATGGCGCGGGGCCGCTGCTCCAGTTGGGGCTGCGGCTGGGCGAAGGCAGCGGCGCGGCCCTGGCTTTGCCCCTGCTCGTCAACGCCACACGCCTGATGCGCGACATGGCCACCTTTGGCGAAGCAGGTGTTGATAATCGGACTTGATCCGCGAAGGACGCGAAGGACGCGAAGGGAGTCAGGACTATTAAAGGTTTAAAGGAAATATGGGAAATGAGGGAAATTGTTTATTGCACTTGGTTGCTATGTCCCTGACTTCCTTCATTTCCTGAGTTTAAGCGGTTCTTGGTTCTTGGTTCTTGGTTCTTTCATCATCTGTTATGGAAACAGAGACCCCACACGAAAACGGCACGCCGCGCAACCCCTGGGGGCCGTTTGCGCCGCTGGGCGAGGCGTTGCGTTTTCTTACTATTTTGCCCATGATCGGCCTGCCACCGATGACGGAACGAAGCGTTGTGCAGGCCATTCCCTGGTTCCCCCTGGCCGGGCTGGTGATCGGCGCGTTGCTGCTGCCGGTGGGCTGGCTGGGCGGCTGGGGCTGGGGAGCGTTGGTGCAGGCAGCCCTGGTGGTCGTCGTTTGGGGCGTCGTCACCGGCGGGCTGCACCTGGATGGCCTGAGCGACACCTTTGATGCGGCGATGAGCTGGCGGCCCCGTGAGCGCAAGCTGGAGATTATGAAAGACAGCCGCATCGGCGCGATGGGTGCCCTGGCGATTGTGGCCTTGCTGCTGCTGAAGGTCGGTTTTCTCGCCAGCGCGGGGGCTGCATGGTGGCAGGCGGTGTTGCTGGCCCCGGTGCTGGGCCGCTGGGCCGACATCTACGGCATCTTCAACTTTCCCGCTGCCCGCGAAGGCGGTCTGGGGCGCACCTTCAGCGAACAGGTGCAGCAGCGCGATTTTTACATGACAACGGTGGCGGCCCTGGCGCTGGCCTTTCTTATTGGCCAGTGGCACGGCCTGGTGGCGCTGCTGCTGGTGTGGGGCGCGGCCCACCTGCTCGGCATGTGGTGGACGCGCTCCTTCGGCGGACTCACTGGCGACACCTACGGCGCACTCTGCGAAATCGGCGAAGTCATCGCCATCGCCGCCATTGCCTTTATGCAGCACAGCTAAAAGAAGAGACGCAAAGAACTAACAGCAAGGGAAATAAAGGAAATGAAGGAAATAACGACTTGATGCACAGAACCATTTCCCTTATTTTCATCATTTCCTTTGCTCTTCCAAAACTCGTAACTCGTAACTCGTAATTCTTGAACACAATCTCCTACCTCATCTGGCTGGTGGCGGCGCTGCTGGTGATTTCGTTAGCACCGCACCCGCTCTACATGGCGCTGGTGTTTCTGGCGGCGTTGCTGGTGTTTTCGGCCAGCCGCAACGACTCGTTGCTGGCCCGCAGCTATGGCCTGTTTCTCAAACTTGGCGCGTTTATCTTCGGCGGCTATCTGCTCTTCAGCCTGATCACCGTGGGTGGCATGCGGGGTACCACCGTGCTGCTGGCCCTGCCCTCGTTTGAGCTTCCGGCCTGGTTGGGTGGCGTGGTGTTGGGCGGGCCAGTCACCGCCGAAGCTCTGGCCTGGGGTGCCACCCGTGGGCTGCAACTC
>JALONX010000750.1 GCA_025454695.1 Chloroflexaceae bacterium | reverse complement strand
CACCGGCGGCTCGTGCGGCCCGATAAAGACACCAACATTGGCCATGGCCACAAACGCCCGGCTGCCATCTGGCCCATCCTAGGCTGTGTGTAGCGGCTCGGTGAGCAGTCGCTGCTGCTTCTCGGAAAAGATGTCCACCAACCTACCGTCCTCAATTTCAATATGGTCGGTGTTGGGGCGCAACTGCTCCGGGGTGAAGGTGTAGCGCACCTCCGGTTCCAGATCAAGCTCTTCTTCTTCGGTGGTATCTGTTTCTGTCGTCATGTTCCACCTCGTCGGTCGGGTGTTCGTGGACGTTCGCGCCGCCATGTGCGTTGTGAAGACCTGTCAGGTGCGGTGTGTACGTCTTCCTCATGCGGCAAAAGCGCGCTGCCGCACCTGACAGATATTACGTTGCGGTAGCGGCAGGGCCAAAGGCTTTTTTGGGATCATAGGGCGTCTGATGTTTCAGGATGCCATAGATGATATGCACCAGTTTGCGCATCACCGCGCCAATAATCACTTTTTTGGGCTTGCCCCGTGCGGCGAGGCGGTCAGCAAAGGCTTTGAAGTCGCGACAGCGGGTCATCGCCGTGATGGCGGGCCAGTACAACGCGGCCCGCAGGTTGGCATTCCCCTGTTTGGACATCCGGGGGCGACGGCGCACCGAGGTACCCGACTCAACATGGGCGGGCGTCACCCCAGTATCCGCAGCGGCGGCTTTTGCCGACCCATAGTGCTCCATGGCAGCAAATTCTGCCAGCAGCTTGGCGGCGGTGACTGTCCCGATCCCCACCACCGCCGTCAACAAGGCCACGTTGGTGGCCAGGTCGGGGTGTGTTGTCAAGTGCTCCCGGATCTGCTGATCCACGGCGGCGAGTTGGCCTTCGACCGCATCCAGCACGGTCTGGAGCGACTGCCGCACCAAACTATCGCTGGTGTCCCGCAGGCGATTTTGCTGCTGGAGCCGGGTCTGGAGCAGATCGTCCCGATGGCGCACCAGCGCCCGCAAGCGCCGCTGGGCGTCGGTCAGCGGCTGCCAAGCGCTCGGCTGGTGGGTTGCACAGAAAGCGGCAATCACGGCACTATCCAGCTTGTCGGTCTTGTTGCGTTGCATGGTGGCCTGGGCATAGCCCTTGATCCGGGCGGGATTGACCACACTAACAGTGTGCCCCTGGGCATGCAGAAAGGTCGCCAGGGCTTCCCAATAGACGTTGGTGGCTTCCATACAGGCATGCACACGGGAAACCGCATGCTGAACCAACCAGGCGGCCAATTGGGCAAAGCCATCTGCCGTGTTGGGAAAGACCTGATAGTACTGTGCGCCCGTGGTGGTGTGGAGGGTCGCGTCAAAGGTTAGTTTGGCCAGGTCAATGCCAAGGATGTCCATCGTCAACCTCCTGTGTGCGTAAGAATGGGGCAGCGGCGTGTTCGGGCACAACCTTGTTCGTTCGCCCTGGTGGGACACCGGGAATCGATTTTACACGGCCTCAGAGAACACGCGACCCAGCATGACTCACCGATCTGTCAGACGGCCTCACGGGCAAAGGACTTTCACGATGTCGTGTCACGCTAGTGCGGCATATGATACAGAGGTAGCCCAAAGTTGCAACTGCGAAGGACTTTCGTTCCGTCCCCTGATTCTGGGGCGGCCCGTCACACAAGGTCTGGCACTGTGGCCCATAGCTCGCCCGCTGCGTCACACGTAAAAACCGTTCTAAGTTCTTCGCGTTTCTTCGCGCTTCTTCGCGGATCAGCTCCAGTCACTTGTTACTGCAACTCCGCGTCCACCAGTTCCAGCCCGGCGTCCAGAATGGCAATGCCCTCGTGAATCTGCTCCTCGGTGACGCAGAGCGGCGGGTTGGCGAAGACGGTGTTCCAGCGCAGCAGGGTGAAGAGGCCATTTTGCAGCAAAAATGCCTTGAGCTTGTTGATCGGGCCGAGTTCGGCGGGCTTGGGGTTAAACGGCACCAGCGGCTCGCGGGTGGCCTTGTTCTTCACCAGTTCCAGAATCGTGAACAGGCCAATCGCCCGCACATCGCCCACACAGGGATGCTTCTCTTTGAGCTTCAGCAGTTCAGCCTTGAGCACCTCGCCCATACGGGCGGCGTTGTCAATCAGCCCATCTTCTTTGTAGATGTTGATGCAGGCGATTGCCGCCGCACAGCCCACTGCATGGCTGTTGTAGGTCAACCCGGCGGAAAGAAACTTGTCATCGAAGAAGTCGGCAATTGGCTGGCTGACGATGGTGGCCCCCAGCGGCACGTAGGAACTGGTGAGGCCCTTGGCGACGGTCATGATGTCGGGCTGCACGCCCCAATGATCGACCGCGAACCATTTGCCGGTGCGGCCAAACCCGGCCATCACCTCATCAGCGATGTAGAGAATGCCGTACTTCGTGCAGATGTCGCGCAGGCCGCGGATGTAGCCTTCAGTCGGGATGAGAATGCCGTTGGTGCCAACCACACTTTCGGCGATGACGGCGGCGACGGTGTGCGGCCCTTCCATCTGAATAATCTCTTCTGTGGCGGCCAGCACCGAGGCGGTGTATTCCGGGTCATCATACGCCTTGCCCGCCTTGTAGGGGTAAAAATCGGGGATGCGGATGACGCCAGGAATGCCCGGCTCGGAGGCCCAGCGGCGCGGCTCGCCGGTCAGGGTCATGGCCCCCGCTGTGGCCCCGTGGTAGGAACGGTAGCGGGCCGCAATCTTGTGCCGCCCGGTGAAGATGCGGGCCATGCGAATGGCGTTTTCCACCGCATCGGCCCCGCCGGTGGTGAAGAAGGTCTTGGTCAGGCTGGCGGGCGTTACCTCGGCCAGCCGCCGCCCGGCCTCGGCCCGCACATCGGTGGTGAAGGTGTTGGGCACCACATAACAGACGCGCTCCATCTGGCGGCGCACCGCCTCGATCACCCGCTCGTCGCCGTGGCCGATATTCACCGACATGAGCTGGCTGTTGAAGTCGAGGTAGCGCTTGCCGTCGCTGTCCCACAGGTAGACGCCTTTGGCCCGATCAATCGCAATCGCCTTGACAGCCCCCTGCACGCTCCAGTCGTATAACGTGTGTTCGCGGGTCAGGTCGAGAATTTCCTGTGTCGAGAGTTCGGCCACGGTCATACGTGTCTCCTTGTGCCAGCTAATAAAAAGTAAGGAGCGTCACATATCTTGACGCCGCTCCTGTTCTGAGTTCGTTCGTTACGCTTCACCCCGTAGGCGGCGTAGTTCCGCTTCCAGATCACGTAGGCGCGTCTCGGCAGCAGCGCGGGCAGCGGCCTCCTCGCGGGCCTGGCTCTCAGCAGCGGCGCGGGCAGCGGCCTCCTCGCGGGCCTGGCTCTCAGCAGCGGCGCGGGCGGCTTCGGCAGCGGCGCGGGCAGCAGCCTCTGCCTGCGACTTCTGCTCGGCCACAGCGCGTGCCTGGGCCTCTTCGTCGGCCCGTTCGTCGGCGGCCCGCATGCGGTCGTCGGCGGCTTGCACCTGGGCTTCGGCAGCGGCGCGTGCCTGCTGTTCGGCAGCCAGGGCCGCCGCAACTTCGCCATAGCCACCCAGTCGCTGGCCGCGCTCATCGTAGAGCCAAACGGAAGGAATGCCATGCCGTTCTTCGTGGCCAATCCAGAGTCGCAGCGGTTCAATCCAGACTCGCCCCTGGGCATTGGGCGTCAGTTCGAGAAAACCG
>JALONX010000749.1 GCA_025454695.1 Chloroflexaceae bacterium | reverse complement strand
TAACGTAAAAGATGGGTTGTCCTACCTGAGCCAAAATTCATACGTCATAGATCATACTTCATACCTTTCTGCTCACGGGTACAAGTACGGATTATCTGGCTGCGGCACTGGCTCAACAGTGGTTGCCATAATGGCAGGTTGGCTCTTGTCGCCAACTTCCACCATGTTGACGGTGCCGCGCACCCGAACCCAATTATTGGCGGGCAAGGCCTGGCCGTTGGCCCAGCGCACCGGCAGGCCCACCCCGGCCCCGTCGGCGGCGCAGCAGGTGATGACGTAACGGGTGACGAAAAAGGTATCGGTTTCGGCTTGCTGGCCGTGAAACACAAAACCAATCACGTCAATCGGGCTGCCCTGCAGCGAGTCGCCGCGCACACTCAGGGCCGTCGTCCACTCTAACAGGTTCCATGTAGCCGGATCAGTGTTGCGGGGCTGCCAATTGCTGGTTTGCACCACTGCCTGCGTCTCCAACCCCCGGCTGGCCAGCGTGTCGGCCCCTAGCGGGCGGGCGGGCACCAGCACACCCACCAGCAGCGGCATGGCCATCAACATATAGATCCAGCCCGGCTGCCTGGTGGGCCGGTTGGTGAAGATTGCCCGTGTGCGAGCTGCCGCCATCAACAGCAGCACGGCAGAACAGACCACCACCAGCAGGTTGTAGCGGGGGTGAATGTAAAAATCGAGCAGACCCCGCGCCCATTTACTCAAAAAAAGCACCGCCGTGCCGCCCAGCAGCACCACTTCGGCCAGGGCGAGCCAGTTGAGCGGGCGGGCAGACTGCGACGTTTGCGAAATAGCCATAACGCTCTTACACACTAATCAGACATAAGATAACACTCCACAGAGTATACACAATCCCTACCGCCGATGCAATAAGAAAAAGGTATTACTTTGCTGTCGCTGCCGTGGTAGAATAGTCTCAACATAGGCCAATGAAGTTGATTACGCGGTTGTGTATCTGGTTCGGCGACCCTTGTTCTTGGGCACAGCAGGGCCGTTGTCGGGCCTTCCAGCCATTCTTTTGACGCCAGGCTGAGGGTGTGCGCTGCGTCATGGTGCAGCAATTGCTGAGAAGCCCATAAAACGATCATACAGATATGCTCCTCGCAGTGGATAATGGATTAAAGTGCGGCCTGGCGCTCTACGGCCCTGATGGCCGCCTGCGCTGGTACCGTTCGCACAACTTCGGCAGCGCCGCCAGGCTAAAGCAGGGCGCACCGACCATTTTGCGGGAAACGCCCGAGCTGAGCTGGCTGGTGTTGGAAGGTGGCGGGGCACTGGCCGACACATGGTTGCGGGCGGCAGACCGGGCGAAGCTGCAAACCATGGCCATCGGCGCGGAGACCTGGCGCGAACGGCTGCTCTACGCCCGTGAACAGCGCAGCGGGCTGCAAGCCAAAGGCCACGCCGACACCCTGGCCCGCCGCGTCATCAGCTGGTCGGGCCTGGCACGCCCCACCGCCCTGCGCCACGACGCCGCCGAAGCGATTCTGGTGGGGCTGTGGGCCGTGCTGGAATTGGGCTGGCTAGCGCAGCTGCCGCCGGAAATACGCCGGGGCTAGTTACGAGTTACGAGTTTCCTGCCAACTGTCAACTGTCTCATTCAATATGCAATCTACAATCTACAATCTGCAATCCGACAAGGAGCGTTCTGTGTGAGTTTCGCAAACAAGCAAGACGTGATCGTGGTTGGGGCCGGGGTGGCAGGGCTGGCGGCGGCCCGGCGGCTGCACGATGCTGGCCGTGCGCCCCTGGTGCTAGAAGCCCGCGACCGCATCGGCGGGCGGATTTTGAGCGACCGCAGCCGTTCGCTGGTAGAACTGGGGGCTGAGTTTATCCACGGTGAGCGGGTGGCCACATGGCAGGTGGTGCGCTCCGCTGGACTCACCACCGACCCCTGGCGAGGTGGGCGACTCTTCGCCCGGCAGGGCCGCATTATTCCCAATGATGATCCGTTGGTTGCCCGCATCAACCAGCTGTATGAGGCGGCCAGCTACTACCACGGCCCTGAACACAGCATGGCGGAGGTGCTGGCCAGCCTCGCCCCAGCCGATGACCCGGCCCGGCACTACGCCGCCCGCTGGCTGGCCAACATTGAAGGGGCCGAGCTGACGCGCCTCAACGCCGTAACGCTGAGCTGGGAACGGGAACACGGCAGCAGCGACTACGAGAATTTCCACGTCGTTGAAGGCTATGACCGGGTGCCCCACGCCCTAGCCCAGCGGCTGCACGTTCGTCTAGACAGCCCCGTCTCGGCGATTGCCTGGGGCGAGGACGGTGCAACCCTCACGCTGCATGCTGGCGAACAGCTTCGGGCCAACCATGTGATTGTGACGGTGCCGGTGAGTCTGTTGCAGGCCGGGCGAATCAGCTTTTCGCCCGAATTGCCCGCCGCAAAAAGCGATGCGATCAGCCGCATTGCCATGGGCCACGTCACCAAACTGGTGCTCTGGTTTGAACGGGCCTTCTGGCCGCCCTTCCAGGTCTGCTCCACCGATGGCGCGGTGGCCAGCTGGTGGCCCACTGGCGACGAGCAAGCCCCCGCGCTGATGGGCTACACCGGCGGGCTGGATGCGCTGGCCCTGGCGGCGCGGGGTGAGGCGGGCGCAATTGAGCAGGGGCTGGCCGAGGTGAGCCAGCTGTTTGGCACGGCGGCGCGGCAGCTCTTCGTGGCCGGGCGGCTGATGGACTGGGCCAGCGACCCGTGGAGCCTGGGGGCCTACACCTACAGCAGCATGGGCATGGGCAACGCCCGCGCCGAGCTGGCTGTGCCGCTGGCGGGCACGCTCTTTTTTGCGGGCGAAGCCACCCACACTGGCGGCGACCTGGCCACCGTCCATGGGGCGATTGAGACGGGCTGGCGAGCGGCAGATGAGGTTTTGGGGTGGTGATGGAAGTTGTGGGGTTGCCCAGCCCGCACGCATTACGTCCAGCGACCATTCGTTATCGGTTTGCGGACGCTACGCCCCGCATTTTTGCCCACTGCCGATGGGTATTGGTTGCGCCTACGCGGCGGGCGGTCAGGGGCTAGCCCCTGACAACCCCACTGGGGCCTGACGCCCCAGACCCCCGCATGGGACACCAGTGGCACCGACACGGGAGGTGGCACATGCCTTCCCTGTACAAGAGAGGTTGATGCAAATCTGCAATCTGCAATCTGCCAATCTGCAATCTAATTCGCCCGGAGGCATGTGCCACCACACATCCAGCTGACGACTTACGTACTTTTGGGGTTCGAAGGGGCGTAGCCCCTCGCCGGGGGTGCAGGGGGCCAGGTGGCCCCTTGCCGCCCGTCGCGCAGGCGCAACCAACAGGAGTGCCGCCCGTCGCGCAGGCGCAACCAACAGGATGGTGCCGCCCGCTGCGGTGGCGCATCAAACAATACATCATGCAACCTTTAATCATTAACACCGACCGTGGCTTCTACTGCCCGGCGGGCGACTTCTACATTGACCCATGGCAGCCGGTGGAGCGAGCCATTGTCACCCACGCCCACGCCGACCACGCCCGGCCTGGCTCGCGGGCCTACCTGGTGGCCCAGGCGGGCGAGCGGGTATTTCGCACCCGGCTCGGTCAGCAGGCCCTGATCGAAACGCTGGAGTATGGTGAGGTGGTGAGCATCAACTGCGTGCAAATCTCGTTTCACCCGGCGGGC
>JALONX010000748.1 GCA_025454695.1 Chloroflexaceae bacterium | reverse complement strand
CTAGTTGGTTCTACCCGCAGCCGTGTGGCGAAATTGGCCCTGCCCTCCGTGGGCGAACAGGTGCTCAACACCGCCGTCGGCCTGGCCGATGTGTTTCTGGTGGGCCACCTCAGCTTGCAAGCTGCGAGCCAGCTTGGCTATAGTAGTGCTACCGCCCTGGCGGCCACTGGCCTGGCCAACAACTTCGTCTGGCTGATGACGGTGTTGTTTATTGCCCTGGCCATTGGTAGCACCGCCCTGATTGCGCGGGCTACCGGCGCGGGCGATGTGGTTCAGCAGCAGGGCATTTTGCGCCAGTCTATGCTGCTGGGGCTGGCCATCGGCCTGCTGGCAACGCTGCTATCGTGGGTGACGGCCCGCCCCTTTCTCTTGCTCATCAACGCCCCGCCCGATGTGCTGCCCCTTGGGGAGCAGTTTATCCACACGGTGGCCTGGAGTTTTGTGCCCGCCTCGCTGTTGTTTATCGGCACGGCCTGCCTGCGCGGTGTGGGCGATACCCGCACGCCGCTCTATGTGATGCTTGGCGTCAACGGAATTAATATTCTCATCTCCTGGCTGCTGATCAACGGCAACATGGGTGCGCCGATTCTGGGCGTGGAAGGGGCGGCGATTGGCTCGGCGGTGGCGCGGGGCAGTGGGGGGCTGTTGCTGGTCTGGCTGCTGTGGCGGGGCATCTCTGGCCTGAAGCTGGCAGGCAGCACGGAACGAGACGCTGGCGCAGAGCGCGAAGCTGGCGTTGAAGCTAGCAGCAGGCCGACCCTGGTTGACCCCGAAACCCTACGGCGGATTGTGCGGATTGGCCTGCCCTCGGCGGGCGAGCAGTTGGTGTTTCAGAGCGCACTGCTGATTTTTGTGGGCTTTGTGACGGGCCTGGGCACGGTGGCCTATGCCGCCCATAATGTCACCATCACCATTGAATCGCTCTCGTTTCTGCCCGGCCTGGGCTATGCCGCCGCATCCAGCGCCCTGGTGGGCCAGGCGTTGGGGGCCAAAGCGCCGCAGCAGGCCGAGGCCTACGCCTATGAGTCGCTCTGGCAGGGCGGCCTGATGATGAGTCTGCTCGGTCTGCTGATGGTCTGTTTTCCGCAGCAGATTGTGGCGCTGTTTGTGAATGACCCGGCGGTGGTGGAGATGGCCGCACAGCCGCTGCGGGCGGCGGGCCTGATTCAGCCAGCTCTGGCGGTGAGTTTTATTCTGCTGGGGGCGCTGCGGGGGGCGGGCGACACCAAATGGCCGCTTTATAGCCGTATCATCACCACCTGGGGCCTGCGGCTGCCGCTGACGCTGCTGCTGGTGGGCCAGCTGAACCTGGGGCTGGCGGGCATCTGGCTGGCCATGTGTGCCGACTTTACGGCACAGGCGCTGCTGGCGCTCTGGCGCTTCAGCCAGAATCGCTGGAAGCGGATTAAATTGTAAGGTATGACACACGTAATGCGTAATGCGTAATGCGTCTGCATTGCCGATTTACGGGTTACGGATTACGCATTACAAAACTGGTTCTTGGTTCTTTCTATGATTACAGCACTTATCCTCGATTTTGACGGCCTGATGGTGGACACCGAAACGCCTGCCTTTGAAAGCTGGCGCATGCTGTATGCCGAGCATGGCCAGGAACTCAGCCTGGAGCTGTGGCAGCACGCCCTGGGCACCAACAGCGGCTTCGACGCCATGGCGCACCTGGTGAGTCTGCTCGCGAAAGGTGACACACAGAATGCGCCAATCTTCAATCGCCAATCGCCAATCGCTGATCTCTACGCTCGGCGGCAGGCCCTGAAGCAGCAGTTGTGCGAAAACCAGCCCCTGCTGCCCGGCGTGCTGGAACTGCTTGACCAGGCCGACGAACTGGGGTTGCCGTGTGCGGTAGCCTCTAGCAGCGGGCGTGAGTGGGTGGAAGGCTGGCTGCGCCGCCACGGCGTCTATGAGCGCTTCGTCTGCATCCGCACCGCCAACGACGTGGCCCACACCAAACCGGCCCCCGATCTCTTTCTCAGTGCCGCCGCTGGCATGCAGCGCCAGCCCGGCGCATGCTTGGTGTTTGAAGACTCGCCCAACGGCATTCGGGCCGCTCAGGCTGCGGGCATGCGCTGCGTGGCCGTGCCAGGGGCCATCAGCGGGCAGCTCCAGTTGCCCCCCACCGACCTGGTGCTGCCCGCGCTTAACGCCATGCCGCTGGCCGAGATACTGGCGCATGTGACTACGTCATTCCATTGTGCAAAAGCTTGTGGTATCATGTAAAGTGAACGAGGTTTGGTGTAGCGTGACAGGGGGAACCATGGAAACACCATTCCCAGGCATGGATCCATATCTGGAAGCACCAGCTTTCTGGCCAGACGTGCATAACCGTTTAGCATATGCTATTTGTGATCAGATTCAGCCCACGCTCAGTCCACGGTACGCGGCAATAATTGTTCCATACTCCACGTTTGAAACGATTGACATTGCCCCAGCACAGAAAGTTGTGCCTGATATTGGTCTGATCGAGCGCGATCTGCCTGGGCCAGGTGGCACGGCTGTGGCAACGCTGGAAGCTCCTCTGACCAGCACGATTACACTGGAGATGCCAACCCGCTATGCCCGGATTGAGATTCGCACGGTGGGTAATGAAACGCTGGTCACAGCAATCGAGCTGCTCTCGCCTGTGAACAAACGGCCCGGCGCGGAGGGCGCTGAGGCCTACGAACGCAAACGGCGTGAGGTCTTTCGCAGCGATGCCCACTTGTTGGAGATTGACCTGTTGCGGGCGGGGAAACGACCGGCGTTTCAAACGGAATTGCCAGACAGTCCCTACTTCGTCTATCTGAGTCGGGCTGAGCGCCGCCCCACGGTAGACATCTGGCCGATGACCATGCAGGCACCGATGGATGTGGTGCCAGTGCCCTTGCGCTATCCTGACCCCGATGTGCGTCTCGACCTGAACGCGGCCCTCCACCAGGCCTACACCAGTGCCCGCTATGATCTGCGGCTTGACTACCGCAACCCGCCCCCGCCACCAGAGCTTTCCCCCGACGATGCGGCCTGGCTCGACGCGCACCTCCGCGAGCGCGGCCTGCGCTGAGCCGTTGCCACAGAGCCTGCCCTGAGCTTGTCGAAGGGCGCATTGAGGGCACAGAGGCAGTAGTTGCAGACTCTGATGCTTTTCTGATGCGACCATGGCGGCCTTCATCATTCATCCATCATCATTCATCATTTTCCGTGGTGGCGCGGCCACCGAGCCGGGCTTGCGTTGCACCTCGTGCTCGGGCTTAAAGCGCAGGGCCGACCATGTGGCATCAAGCGCAATCTGGGTGACTGGCCCCCAGCCCGCCGCATACAGCGCCTCCCAGCCCACATCACGGTGAATGTCGGTAGGGACGTTGGCAGTGCGTTTGGGGTAACAAATCCAGAAGACACCGCCCGGTTTCACCGCTGCAAGCGCCTGCGGTACCTCCCGATCCACATCGGCTTTTTGCCGCACAAACAGCTGCACCACATCACATGGTGCATTCGCTTCGTGGACAATGGTTACATCAGCGGGCAGGGGTTCGAGCTGTGCGGCGTAGCCGTCGGGTGGGTGCAGCAGCAGCACCCGGCAGCCTGATTTGATCAGCAGCTTTTTGCTCAGTGGGGTCTCGGCCATTGTTGCCTCCTGGTGCCATGCAAAAAGAGCGTAGAATACATCTTCTA
>JALONX010000747.1 GCA_025454695.1 Chloroflexaceae bacterium | reverse complement strand
GTGTTGTAGAACGATGAACGATCAACGAGCAACGAGGAGTGATGAGTCTGCGTGCCACATGCAGCCGTTCAGCGTTCGGCGTTTGTTTCTGCTGCCCGCCGCTGGTAGAGCCAGGCTAGCGCTACGGCACACACCGGTAGGGCGTAGACCAGCAGATGCGCAACCCGCCAGGTTTCAACTTCCACAAAATAGTAGAGTTCGGAGAGATTGACGCTCCCGGAGAATAGGAGCCAGTAGCTGCCAAAGAGCCAGAGGTAGGGATGTGTGCCGTATGGCACCAGCCGGGGCAGCGTGTGGAGCGCGACAAACGGCAGCACCCACATGGCATACCAGGGCGCAACGGAGGGTGTGAGCACCACATAGGCCGCCAGCGCTACCCCCACACTTGTCGCCATGTCGCGGGGCCGCCGCCAGAGCAGCCAGGCGATGATACCGAAGAAGCACGCCGCTGCAATGAAGCGGGCGATAGTGTGGGCTTCGGCGGCTTCCAGTCCCACCATCGTGAAGGGCCGGTAGAAGAGGTAGTAAGCTCCGTCGTTGAACTGGGCAAAGCTCGCTTCGTAGAGCACGCCACGGAACACATGTTGCCCGCGCCACAGCAGCGCCCCGTAGGCTGCACTCATGGTCAATGCATACACCGCCACGGCCCGCCAGCCCACGTAGACCAGCAGAAACGGTAGCGCAACCAGCGGCACGACTTTTGACAATGTGGCAAGGGCCAGTGCCCAACCCGCCAGCAGCCCAAAGGCGGCGGGGCTGAGGCTGAACAGGAAAGCGACGCGCATTGGCGACCTGTTGAGGCGGGCGTAATCGGCAAACAGCAGCGCCAGCAGCAGCCAGAACAGCATCAACGGCTCGTTGTGGCCTCCAAAGGCCACCTGGAAAATAACCTGCGGATTCCAGGCGTAGACAATCGCCAGCAGGAGAGGCAGCCCGCGCTGCTGCAACAGGGCCAGCAACACACCTACCACGCCTAGATTAAGGAGACTCATTGCCGCCTTCATGGCGAAGAAGTTCTCTGGGGCGATGCGGTAGACGAGGGCAAACAGGCCTTCCAGCAGTGGCGGGTAGGGTGAGGGCTGTTCCTTTGCATTCACAAAGGGCCAGATGACACTATCGCGCAGCGGGGCCAGAACCGGGTCGCCCGGCGCAAAGCGGTAGGGGTCAATCCCAGCGGCGCTGACCCGGCCATTCCAGATGTAACGGAAGATGTCGTCGGAAAAGGCGTAGGGCGCAGGTAACAGCAACATGTGCAGCAGCAGGCTCCCACCAAGCACCAGGCTTATCTGCAAACCAGAACCGAGATGGCCCAGCCGCCACCCCACAAGCAGTGCCCAGCAAAAGGCGACAAAAACTACCGCAAACAGAGCTTGAAAGGGCCAGGGTTGGATAAAGGTATCGTGCAGCAGCCAGAGTGCCAGCCAGCACAGGGCCATCAGTAAAAATGGTGGAATGAGTGGCATCCAGCCCCAGCGCAGGGTAGTGGATGCAGAAGTAATACGGTCAATGTGCTGCATAAATCCATAGAATATGTGGCATCAGGGCTATTCTGGTGAAAGCTGCTTATAACAGCAGATACTATTGTGAAGCTAGGGGCAAACCATGGCTCAGTTTTATATCGGCTGTGCGGTGTGGGCCTACAAAGAGTGGCTGGGCGGTCTCTTTCCGCCCGGCAGCAAAAGCGCGGATTTCCTGCGCCTCTACAGCCACCGCCTGACGACAGTGGAAGGAAATACGACGTTTTATGCCACGCCCAAACCGGAAGTGGTGCAGCGCTGGCTGGCCGAAACGCCCGCCGATTTCCGCTTCTGCTTGAAGCTGCCCCGCGAGGTGAGCCACGCCGGGCCGCTGGCCGCCCGCCTGGTTGAAACCAGCGCCTTTCTCGACCGCATGGCCGGGCTGGGCCAGCGCCTTGGGCCGTTTTTTCTGCAACTGCCGCCCGGCTACAGCCCGGCCCAGCAGGCCGACCTGGCCCGCTGGTTGGCGGCCTGGCCCACCGACTACCGGCTGGCGGTGGAGGTGCGCCACCCGGCCTGGTACGCACCCACCCACGAGCAACCCCTGATGGAACTGCTGGCAAGGCACAACATGGGCCGAGTGCTGATGGATGTGCGTCCGCTGAAGCAGGAAACCACGCCCGAATTCGCTGAATATCTCAACGCCGCGCTGGACAAAAAGCCCGATGTGCCGCTTCACCCCGTGCGCAGCAGTGACATTGTGCTGCTGCGCTACATCGGCCACCCCGACCCGGTGCGTAACCACGATTTATTAGACGAATGGGCAAACCGAATCGTTCCCTGGCTGGCCGAAGGTGTGGCCGTGTATGCCTTCATGCACTGCCCCGACGAGCGCCAATCGCCGGGCCTATGCCGTGAACTCTACCGCCGCTTGCAAGCCAGGGCCAGCCTGCCGCCCCTGCCATGGGATGAAGCCGACGGTGGCGTGGTGAAACAGGCCAGCATGTTTTAGCGGTTGAGCATGGTTGTTGGAAACGATAACGCAAAGCTTGCATGGGATTGGGTTACACACAGGCATTCGAGATCCCTTTGTGAGCTTTGCGACTTTGCGAGAGCTTCTCAGTAACGCCGTTGGCTGAAGTAGGCCGGTTGCTGCGGCTTTGCCATTTTGGGAAAGAGCCAGATGAGCAAGAAGCCCACCACAAAGCCGCCGACATGGGCCCAGAAGGCCGTGCCGCCCTGGCTCATGCGCCCCAGGTCTTGCACGCCGGAGAAGAGCTGCATCACAAACCAGAGGCCGATCAGAACCAGGGCTGGCACGGGAATGCCACCGATAAAAATCACCAGTGGCCAGATGGCCAGGCGCACCCGTGCCCAGGGAAACATCACCATGTAGGCCGCTAGCACGCCGGAGATGGCCCCACTAGCCCCCAAGTTGGGGATGGGTGACACCGGATCGGTCAGATATTGGGCGAAGGTGGCCCCAAAGCCGCAGAGCAAGTAGAAAATGATGTAGGGTACGCTCCCCAGCATATCTTCTACATTATCGCCAAACACCCACAAAAAGAGCATGTTGCCAAAAATGTGGGCCAGACCAGCGTGCATAAACATGGCCGAAACCAGCGTCAGCACCGCACCAATATCGCCGTTGCCGCTGAGAAATTCACTAAAACGAGCGGGAATAAAGCTCCAGTTGATGATAAATTCATTGCCCGCCACGATCTGGATCAGAAAAACGACAATATTGATTACGAGCAGGGCGTGATTCACCACCGGCGTTCGGCGAGTCGGATTATCGTCACCAATCGGAAACATAGCTATGCCTTTACTTGCTGGTGAGTCTGTAACCAGTGCAGACCCCTTCTATCATAGCATACCGCATACCGCGACGAGAACAGATTGTAGATTGGCTGATTGTGGATTGCAGATGACCGGCGTCGTAGTTGTTGTTGTGAGAAGCGTTGGTTTAACGCACTTTACCCCGTGGTACAGCCAGGCTGTTTGCATGAGCATGCTATACTTGGCGTATCCCCAGGGTCGATCACTGTGGAGGAACACATGCTGGAAAAGACCCCTGATCTGGTCTCCACCCTTGTCGTTGTGTATGCCAGCGACAAACATCGCGTTGCTGCCTTCTACCAGGCCACGCTCCAGCTGGCGGTTGTTGAAACGGCCCCCGGTTTCATTCTGCTCAAGCGCACGGGGATTG
>JALONX010000071.1 GCA_025454695.1 Chloroflexaceae bacterium | reverse complement strand
AAGCAGCACCCGTCCGGCTGGCCTGGCCGTCAGTGGGTCGCCACTGACGATTGGGCTGCGTGGGTGTTCCCGCCATGGCCCGGTCAACTCGTCGGCCATGTAGAGCCGCAGGGTGTCGCAGGCAAAACCGGCACTCACCTCGCTCAACATCCACCAGCGCCCGCCATGGTGAAAGGGCGAACAGTCGGCGAAGTATGGCCCTTCCAGCAGCGTCGCGACGTGACGCCAGCCGGTGGGAAATGACTCGGCCTGGTAGAGCCGCACGCCGCCCGCCTGGTAGCACTCTGGCATCATGTACACATGGCCACGCCAGGCAAACACATAGGGGTAGGAAAGGTGAAATGGCTCGGCCAGCACAATCTGCTGGTAGCGCCATGCCAGCCCGTCGTTGCTGGTTGCCAGGCCGATCTCGCCCCGCCCACTGTGCCAGTTCATCACCTCAAAAAACATGTGCCACTGGCCGTTGAAGAAGTGCAAAAAGGGATCGGCCACAAACACCGCCCGCGCATCGGTCACGTCCTCCCGCGTCAGCACCGGGTTGGTTGGCGCAGGTGCAAGCTGCCACGGGTTTGGCCCGGCAGCCATGCCGATTGCCCAGAGTTGCATGGGTTTGGGCGGCGGGGGCGGTGGGGCGGGCCGCAGCCGCCGGGCCAGTGCCCGAAGTTGTTGGCGAATAACGGACATAAGCAGCTGTAAAGGAACGAGAACCAGCTGGCAGTTCGCAGGTGGCAGTTGGCAGTGGGGACATTGAGGAAACTGCCAACTGCCCACTAAAGGCTGCTAACTACTTCCGCTCTCTGATGAACTACACTCCCACCTCGCGCTCAGTTTTTGTGCCCATGCGGGCATACCACTCGTAGCTGCGGCGTAGTCCTTCGTCTAGCGCTACGCTCGCCCGCCAGCCGGTGAGGGCGGCGGTTTCAGCCACATTGGCCACTCGCTCCTGCTCCATTGATCGGTTGCTTACATTGCCAAACTGCGGTTCAACTGAGGCCCTGGCAATGTTCACTAGCCGCTCCACCACCTCACGCACGGTGGTCATCTGCCCGGTGCCAATATCTACACTGCGCCCTTCTAGCCGTGGTGTTAGCCCCAGGGCCAGCAAGCCATTGATCGCATCTTCAACAAAAATCCAGTCTACCGCCCGTGCGCCGCTGTTGATGCGTGGTGCTTCGCCCCGCTGCAATGCCAGACAGACGTAGGGCACCAGCTTGTGCAGGTGGTGTTCGGCAGGGCCGTAGACCATAAACAGCCGGGCTAGCACCAGTGGTGTTTTGTACAGCGTGTGAAACATGGCAGCGTAATCACGCATGGCCCCCTTGGCTGCTGCATATGGTGACGAAGGAATGGCGTTATTCTCCTGTGGTGCTTCCAGTGAGCCGGGCAACACCAGCCGTTCGCAGCCCAGTTCAGTCGCCACCAGCATCAGGTGAATACTGCTGATCAGATTTTGCTGGAGTGATGGCATCACGGCCTCCAGCGCCCGTGTGCCTGTCGAAAAGCCCGCCAGGTGGTAGACGATCTGGGGGCGCAGGTCGGCATACAGCCCACGCAGTTGCTCCAGATCGCAACAATCCACATGCCACCAGTGCATGCCCGCCACGGGCACACGGCTCCGGCGGGTGAGTCCATGCACTTCTGCGCCCGCCCGCAGCAGCGCGGCACAGAGATGAGCGCCAATGAAGCCACTCGCCCCCGTCACCAGAACACGTTTCCCCACAAATGAATGCGACGTACTATGCACTGTGCTCCTCCTCACGCGGCACCAGCAGGCCCACCTCCCGAAGGGCGGTTGTTGCTGCTGCCAGGGTGGCCCAGGGTAACCCGGAGCGTTCTGCAATGTCGAGCAAACTGTGCTCGCCGTCCGACATGTTCAGCATCCAGAGCAGTGCCATCTGGTAGCCCTTGGCATCCATCTGGCCGCCAATGGGCCGATACAATCCCCGTTTGCCCAGCTGTGGCTCGCAGTTGGGGTTGGTATTCACGTAGCGCTGGTCGGCCTCCAACAATCCGCACACCTCGGTAAGCAGTTTGAGGGTTTCGGTCAGTGCCGCTGGTTGCACAAACGCCAGATTGTCGGCCGAGGTGTGATATTCAGCAAAACGCCCGTGAACGGCCCGCATCAAACAGCCCACCGGCAGGTTGAAGCCCGGCGAGCAGAACTGGCGCTCGTCGTAGCCATAGGGCGTAAACTCCTCCAGTTGGTGGGCGTAGCCGCCCTGCCCCAGCACGCAGGCTACGGCCCGGTCAATCGTGGCGTTGCCACGGCGGCTCTTTTTGTAGGTAAAAGGACTCGGGTCGCCCACACATGTGAGCACCAGGCCATGTTTGATTCGCTGTGCGGTGGCCTGGTTGCGGCTGAGCCAGACAATTGCGCCGATGGTGCCGGGGATGAACAGAAAGCGGTAGCCGTAGCGCCGTTCCTGCTGGCCGAGGTGCTGGGCCAGCATGGCCGCTACGGCTATGCCGGAAAGATTATCGTTGGCCAGCGATGGGTGGCAGATGTGGCAGGAAATCAGCACTTCCTCGTCGGCGGCACCCGGCAAAAAGAGTTCACCGTAGCTGAGGTGTCCCGGCTCCAGCGTGCTATCAATGCACACCTCGTACTCGCCCTCCTCAAGTTCCAGCAGCTGGCGGTGGGGCAGGCAAAAGCCCCAGTTGGCCTGGTAGTAGGAGGTGCGGTAGGGTATGCGGTCAGGCTGTTCCGGCAGGCTGAAGAGGTGCGGTCGCAGCTCGGTCAGGCTCAGTTTGCGGCGGATGGGCGTGCTGTAGTTTAGCACATGCAGATTGGATTGCCGGAAATCCACTACCCGTTCGCCCCGGCTGTTTTTGATCCAGGCGTCGCTGATGTTCCACTCCTGTGGCACCGTCCAATCGAAGGCGGGCGTGCCGCTGGGCACCTCGCGAATCTGCAAGGGCAGGTGGCGCTGCAGGTAGGCCAGGGTTTGCCGCACGCCGTCGCCGGTGATGCTGCGGCAGATTGGATAAAGGTCGGTGATGAGTTGGTGCATGCTAGCTCCAACATCGCCCTGTGCTGGTTGAAGTTGCGCCTGACTCATAACATAAAATCCGGGTAGTTCCGATCCCGCTCGTTGATCATCGTCACCTCGCCCGGCCACTGAATGCTAAAAGCCGGGTCGTCCCAGCGCACGCCCCGCTCGCAGGCCGGAGCGTGAAACTCCGACATCTGGTAGAAAACCTCGGCCTCGTCCGTCAGCGTGAGAAAGCCGTGGGCAATCTCTTCGGGAATGTAGAGCGCGGTGCGGTTCTGGGCCGAAAGCTCAATTCCAAACCACTGTTTGAACGTGGGCGAGTCGAGTCGCATGTCCACCACCACGTCGAAGATCGCGCCCGCCGTGCAGCGCACCAGCTTGATCAGCGCCGCTGGCGCTGCCTGCCAGTGCATGCCCCGCAGGGTGCCCCGTTTGTGGTTATACGAGATGTTGCATTGTACCAGCCGCGTGTTCAGGCCGTGGTCGGCAAACTCCCGTTCGCACCAGGTGCGGGCGAAAAAGCCGCGCTGGTCGCTGAAGCGTTCTGGCTCAACCACCAGCACCCCGGCGATGGGCGTCTCGTGGAAGATCACGGCAGCACCTCAACCGATGGGATGGGAACGACAAACTGGCCGCCCCATGTGCGAATGTGGGCCATCTGCTCCATAATTTCGTGCTTCAGGTTCCAGGGCAGAATCAGCAGGTAATCGGGCTTTGTTTCAGCGATTTTGTCCGGGTGGGCGATGGGAATATGCACGCCCGGCAGGTAGTGGTTCTGCTTGTGGGGGCTGCGATCCACCGTGTAATCCACAAAATCGGTGCGAATGCCGCAGTAGTTGAGCAAGGTGTTGCCTTTGGCCGGAGCACCATAGCCCACCACCGTTTTGCCCGCCCGCTTCACCTCGATCAGAAACTCCAGTAGCCGTCGCTTGGTTTCGCGCACCTGCTCGGCGAAAGCGCGGTAGGTGGCTATGTCCAGCAGGCCAGCCTCAGATTCACGGGCCAGCAGGTCGGCCACGCGGGGGCCAACCGGCAGGGCCTTGTTGCTGCTGTGGCGGGCGTAGATGCGGAGCGAGCCGCCGTGGGTCGGCAGTTCCTCTACATCGAACATGGTGAGGCCATGGTGGGCAAACACCCGTTGCACCGTGGTGAACGAGAAATAGGAGAAGTGTTCGTGGTAAATGGTGTCGAACTGATTTTCGAGCATCAGCCGCAGCAGGTGCGGGAATTCCATCGTGATCACGCCGCCGGGCGCGAGCACAATCTGCATGCCCGCCACAAAATCGTTCAGATTGGGCACGTGGGCCAGCACATTGTTGCCCAGCAGCAGGTCAGGCCGAATGTCCTCGGCCACCATGGCCCGGGCCGTTTCCGTGCCGAAGAAACGCACCAGCGAGGGAATGCCCTTTTGCACCGCCACTTCGGCCACGTTGGCCGCTGGTTCGACCCCCAGCACGGGGATGCCCTGGGCCACAAAATATTGCAGCAGGTAACCGTCGTTGCTGGCCAGTTCCACCACCTGGCTGCGGCTGTTCAGGCCAAAGCGGGCGGTCATCTGCTCGGTGTAGGCTTTGGCGTGCTGCAACCAGGTATCGGAATACGATGAGAAGTAGGCGTAGTCGCTGAAAATGTGGTCAGGGCTTTCAAACTCTTCGAGCTGTACCAGCAGGCACTGCTCGCAGACGTAGGTGCGCAGCGGGTAGAAGCGTTCCATCTGGTTGTGCTGCTCGGGGCGAATGTAGGAATTTGACAGCGGCGACATGCCCAGGTCGGCAAACACGTGCTGCAACGGGGCGCTACAGAAACGACAGGTTGAGGTGTGAGTGTGCATGGTCGTTACTCCCAGATTTTCCATTGTGCGTTGCCGCTATTCCACATGTCGTCCAGCATCTGCTTCTCTTTCAGCGTGTCCATACATGACCAGAAGCCGTAATGTCGGTAGCCCATGAGTTGCCCATCGCGGGTGAGTTGGTCAACCGCGTCCCGTTCCCACACCGTTTCGTCGCCGTCAATGTAGCTGAGGGCGCGGGTGTTGAGCACAAAAAAGCCGCCGTTGATCCAGCCCTCGCCCTCCTGGGGCTTCTCAAAAAAGTCCATAATCTGGTCGCCTTCAAAGCCAATGCGCCCAAAGCGGGCCGGAGTGCGAACCGTCGTCACAGTGGCCAGCTTGCCGTGGCTGTTGTGAAAAGCGATTAGTTCACTGATGTTGATATTGGCCACACCGTCGCCATATGTGAAGAGAAACGTCTCATCGCCTTCAAGCCAGTGCCGCAACCGGCCCAGCCGCCCGCCGGTCTGGGTGTTCAGGCCCGTGTCCACCAGGTGTACCGTCCAGCGCGGGTGACTGCCTTCGTGAATAGTGGTTTTTCCAGTGCGCAGGTCAATCGAAAGGTCGTTATTCAAAGCGTAGAAGTTCAAAAAATATTCTTTAATATACTCACTCTTGTAGCCAAGGGCAATAATAAATTCGTTAATGCCATGAGCGGCGTAGATATTCATGATGTGCCAGAGCATGGGCTTACCGCCCACTTCGACCATTGGTTTTGGCTTGATTACTGTTTCTTCGGCCAGGCGCGAGCCAAGACCACCAGCGAGAATAACCGCTTTCATGACTTACCCTTTCGTCGTTATAAATACAGCGTTCGGTATTTCAATGAGCCTGCTATTCGCCCCCAGCACACCGCGCTCCACAGCCACCACGAGGTCAGTTGTGGGTCGTCCCTGAGTCGGTGAACGCCCCGCAATCTGGTGCGCGGCGCTTCCCACAGCCAGAGCCGGGGGAATTGCCGCAGCATGCGCCCGTAGCGTCCGGCCACTTCGGCCAGCGGGGGCCGGGGCATGCCATGGGCTTTGTAGCGCTGGTAGAGCGCCACCTGCCCCACGGCATAGTTGCGAAACTGCCGCCATGTGCTGCGCCAGCCCCGCCGGTAGCGGTAGTGCATCACCGCTTCTGGTGCGTGGTGCAGGCGGTAGCCTGCCAGTTGCAGCCGCCACGACATGTCTACGTCGCCGCCAGAACCAAGGGTTTCATCAAACTTCCCCACCCGCGCAAACGCCTCCTGCGAGATGGCCATGTTGCAGCCTATCGCCGTTGGCAAAAACCCCAGAAATGGTTCGCTGTGAGTGTTTCCCTGGGGCGGGCGCGGCAAGTTGTCGCGGTTCAGGCGGCGTTCCTCTATCGCGCCGGACACCACATGATGTTCGGCCAGGGCTGCGCCCATAGCGGCAAGCCAGCCCGGTGCGGCCACATCGTCTGCGTCACAGCAGACCATGTGCGTACCGCGAGCCGCCGCCGCGCCACTATTGCGGGCATAGTTTAAGCCCTGGCGCTGGTCGGCTTGCACCAGCCGCAGCTGCGGCAAGGCTGCCTGATATTGCTGCACAACGACTATCGTGCCATCCGTCGAGCGATTGTTGACCACCAGCAGCTCCCATGGCCCATCGTAGTGTTGGGCTTGAAGCGCGGCTAGCTGCTCACCGATGGTGTCGGCAGCGTTATAGGCTGTCAGGATAACGCTGAGATATGGCAATGGTGTGAACATTAGCCACACTTAAATTGCAATAATGTGAAATCGCAGACTGCCTTCCATGTAGCCTACGCGGTAGCCCGCGTCAACCAGCCAGCCCATCAGCTCAGCCCGGCTGCGTACATGGTACAGGCGACGGAGCAACTGCCCCCAGCGGCAGAGGCTAATCTTCCAGTATTCCCAGGGCATGCCATAGGCTTTGTAGCGTTTGTAGAGGGCCACCCGGTCAATCCCATCCTGCCGGGCCTGGTGAAAGGTGGCATGCAGCCGTCTTCGGCAGCGGTAGTACACCACGGCCTCTGGCACGAAGTGGAGGGTTGCTCCAGCAAGTTGGGCACGCCAGCTATAGTCAATATCATGCAGGCGAGGTAGGCTTGCGTCGAAACCACCAAGCTGCTGATGAGTACTTTGCCATATGCCAATGCCAAAACTGGCTGCCGCAGGGAGAAAACCGAGATGAGACCGGGGGCCACGATGAGAGGGTTGCCAGACCTGGCTCATCCAGGGCGGGTTAAGCCGTTCCAGGCTAATCTGCGAGACGACAAAGGCGTGTGTGCGCAGGGCCTCGCCCATGGCGGCGACCCAGCCTGGCCCCACTTCATCATCGGCATCACAAAAGGCGAGCGCCTCAGCGCGGGCGTGCTGTGCGCCAACATTGCGGGCATAGGCTGCGCCGCGTTGGGCAGCAGCGTCCACAAGTCGCAAGTTCGGAATTCGGTTGCGGTAGGCCTGTACAATGGCTGGAGTTCCATCGGTTGAGCCATTGTCGGCCACAATCAGTTCCCATGGTTTGTCCCACTCCTGCTGTGCCAGCGCTTCCAGTTGGGTAATAATGGTGGCTCTACTATTCAAACATGGCAAAATAACGCTGAGCTGCATGGTCGGAGCCGCAGTCAGATGAAGTGGTGCGACAGGGCCAGGGCAATAAACTGGCTTGCTCGCTTCTGGCTCGCTGGATGCTGGCCGCCGGGTTGTCGGTGGTGCAACTGCGAACGACTCTTGCGTACCGCTTCTGGCATGTATGTTGTGCATACGGCATTACCGGCTTCAACATAAGCCCTCAGAAAGGTGTTATTCTGTGGGCTTAAACTCCGTTTGCCACTGGCAGAGCGGGCGTACCACGCCATACATTTTGCCTGTCCAGTCGCCCCGTGCGGTGTCGGCCCCGGCGGGCGCATCCGCAACATTAAAGGAGACAGCGTAGGTCTCATCAAACTGGGCCACGTTTGGGTTCAACGTAATAATAGCCGGGTTGACATAAATCACCCCTTCGGCCAGCAGATTGCCTGGAATAACCGCCGTGCTGCGATACCAGCCCGCAGGCCGGGGCCGTTGCCGCCACTCCGGGTCAACATCGTGAAGTGAAAAAATATTCACCCCTTCGTCGTTTTCTAGCCAGTAGTGGGGCAGTAACACCGCGCCGTCTTGCAGCACTTCATACTCCATCTCCAGGTACACCGGCTGGCGAATGTCGAAGGTGTCAGTCACCTGGCCTGCCTCATTGCGCACCCGCATGGCCCGCAGCCGTGCCACCGCACCACCGGGGGCCGTGGCCGGGTCGGGCCACAGGCGCTCGGCGCTGGTGCCATTCCCCGCGTTGAGGTAGGCTCCTACCACCTGGTGCGTCGAGCCATCGAGGGCCACTACCCCATCGCGTAGGAGAATAGCCCGGTCGCACAAACGGGTGACGGCGGGCAAGTTATGGGAGACGAACAGCACCGTGCGCCCTTCGTGGCCAACATCCTGCATTTTGTTGAGGCATTTTTTCTGAAACGCGGCATCGCCCACCGCCAGCACCTCGTCTACAATCAGAATTTCTGGTTCCAGGTGGGCCGCCACGGCAAAAGCCAGCCGCACATACATGCCGCTGGAATAAAACTTTACCTGCGTGTCGAGAAAGCGTTCGACCTCGGCGAAGGCGACAATCTCATCAAATTTACGGTCAATTTCGGCTTTACGCATGCCCAGAATGGCCCCGTTGAGATAGATGTTTTCGCGGCCCGTGAGTTCGGGATGGAAGCCGGAACCAACTTCCAGCAGCGAGCCAACCCGCCCGTAGATGGCGGCACGGCCCCTGGTGGGTTCGGTGATGCGGGACAGGATTTTGAGCAGGGTGCTTTTGCCTGCGCCGTTGCGCCCCACAATGCCCACCACCTCGCCCGGCTGCACCTCAAACGAGACATCACGCAAGGCCCAGAACTGTTCGGCAGCGGCCCGGGCCTGCCCGGCAGCCCCAAACCGGGCGAAGGGTGCTTGCAGCATGTGGCTAATACGGTCGCGCAGGGTGGCGTAGTCGCCCCGGGCGACCCCAATGTGGTACTCTTTGGCCAGGTTTTCAACCCGAATGGCGAGAGATGTCATGGTTATACCGCGTCAGCAAAGGTCTGTTCCATGCGGCGAAAGTAGAACAGGCCGCTGATAAAGAGCGTCATAGCGACCAGAGTGGACACGCCGATCATTGCCCCAGGCGGGCTGGTGCCGAGCAGCGCCCAGCGAAAGCCCTCGATCACCCCTACCATAGGGTTCAAACCATAGAGTGTGCGCCACGGCTCATCGAGCAGGCTGCTGGGGTAGACCACCGGCGAGGCATACATCCAGATTTGCACCAGAAACGGCACAATGTAGCGCACGTCACGATATTGTACATTGAGGGCCGAAAGCCACAGCCCCACGCCCAGCACCGTCACCAGGGCCAGCAGCAAGAACAGCGGCAGCAGCAACACCGCCAGCGTCGGCACAATCTGAAAATAGACCATCAGGCCGATGAGAACGAGAAAAGCGAAGCCAAAGTCTACCAGCCCGGCCAGGGCGCTGGCGATGGGCACGGCCAGGCGTGGAAAATAGACCTTGCGCAGCAGGGCGGCGCTGTTCACCAGGCTATTGGCCGATTGGGATAGCGCATTGGCGAAGAATTGCCAGGGCAGCAGGGCCACAAAGGTGAAAATAGGGTAGGGAATCGCGCCTTCGGTCGGCACCTGTACCAGTGTCCCAAAGATAAACGAAAACACCACCATCATCAGAAAGGGCTGCAAAATCGCCCACGATGCCCCCAGCAGCGTCTGTTTGTAGCGCACCTTCACGTCGCGCCAGACGAGAAAATAGAGCAATTCGCGGTATTCCCATAGATCGCCCAGCCGCAGGGCAACCCAGCCCTTGGAAGGCTCGATCAGCAGGGGCTGTGGGCGAACTGGCTCTTCCGGGGGCACAGGGCGGCCTTGTGCCTCAAGCAACGACATGTTTTCGCAGACCTTTCTTGGCTGGTTCCCCATGGTGTGGGTTGGTTTGCCAGTGGGTAGGTGGGAAAATATTTGGAGTAGGGACAGAACACTAGGAAATGGCTCCCGACAAGTATACAAAATCGTTGAATACCATTGCAATTACAATTTCGTCATTGTTGGTTCGCTCTTCGTTCACCGCCCGGCTATAATATAGCTACGATAAGCGTACAATCTCGCGCACGAGCCAGGCACATATGGCAAAAACACGCATAACGACAGCCACCACCCGGACGCCCCGCAAAAAAGGGCAACTCCCCACAAAAATATGTCTCGTGTGTGGCCGCCCCTTTGAATGGCGTAAAAAGTGGGCCAAAAACTGGGATGAGGTGCGGTATTGCTCTGAACGCTGCCGAAGGAGTGGCTGATGCAGAACCAGGAAGCGCTAAAGCGCCTCGCTGCCAAACGGGCGGTTGACTATATTGCAAGCGAGAGTGTGATTGGCCTGGGCACTGGCAGCACCATGCGCTATGCCCTGGAGGAGTTGGGCCGCCGCCTGGCCGACGGGCATTTATACAATGTGGCGGGAGTACCCACCTCCGAACAAACCGCAACGCTGGCCCGGCAGCTGGGCATTCCGGTGCTGTCGCTGGCCGATGTGAATGAACTGGCCCTGGCGATTGACGGGGCCGACGAGATTGACCCCCAGTTGAACCTCATTAAAGGGCGGGGCGGGGCGTTACTGCGCGAAAAGGTTGTCGCATCTCTCGCTCGCACTCTGCTCATTATAGCCGATAGCAGCAAACTGGTGCCCCAGCTTGGCAGCCACATGCCACTGCCAGTGGAGGTGGTGCCCTTCGCTGTGCCCCTGATCCAGCGCCGCCTGGCAGCCCTGGGTGGGCAGGCCAGCGAACGACTCATGGCGGCGGGCCAGCCCTACCGCACCGACAATGGCAATGCCATCCTCGACTATGCCTGTGGGCCAATTGCCGACCCTGCAGCGCTTGATCTCTTTCTGCTGCGAACCCCGGGCGTGGTAGACCACGGTCTCTTTCTGGGCATGGCTGGGCGGGCAATTGTCGCTGATGGCACGAGCATCCGAGAACTGCAACGAGAACCAGCATGACAATCCCAGTGGAGCATGTGCATCACGACCGCCAGCATGGCGTCATGTTGTACGCCTTTCTTAAATGGCAACTCGTCATCACGCTGATTATTATTCCAGCGCTTATCTTCACCTACGTCTCCTCTGGCCATCAGCCCTATCTCATCTCATGCGTCACCCTGGCTGGCTATAGTGCATTCCTTGTCGCATCGCGCTACTGGGCAAACAAAGGCTTGTTGCAACGGGCCAGCCTGATGCAGGCATGCAGCCTGCTCCTGGTTGGTGTCATTTGTACGCTGGTTGCACCCTCCATGCTCGCGCTCACGCTCTTCATCCCCCTGATGGCGGTTGTGGTAACACTGCCCTATGTGCAACGCTCCTTGATGATCCCGCTGATGGGCATTGCGGTGGGGGTGGCCCTGTTGCTGGTTGTGCTGGCATATAGTGTTACGATATTCTCCCGTGATGTGCCATATGCCTTTGCATTAACATTGGTGACAACAGCTGTCAATTATGGCATGGTGCTGCTGCTGATCTGGCAATATCGCTATCGCCTGACTAAATCGTTGTACGAGGCCCAGGCGGCCAATGAGGCCCTGAAGGCAGCCCAGGCCGACCTGGAAGCGCGGGTTGCAGAACGTACTGCCGCGCTGGTTGCCAGTGAAGCCCAGGCCCGCAGCACGGTGGAGCTGTATCGCACCCTTGCCCGCAACCTGCCTGATTCCGCAGTCTTGCTGTTTGATAAGGAATTGCGTTTTCTTATTGCCGAAGGTGCGCTCATCGAACAGTCTGGTGTGAGCAGCAAAGATGTGGAAGGGCGCACACTCCACGACGTGACCGCACCAGAATTAATAGACGCTGCGGTACAGCACTACCAACGCACCCTGGCGGGTGAGTCGCAGCAGTTTGAAACCGTGCTGTTTGGTCATGTAGAAGGCCAGGTGCGCATTGTGCCCATTCTGAACGAGTCCCACGAAGTCACCGCTGGCCTGGCCGTGATGCAAGACATTACGGCGCAGAAACAGGCCGAAACAACCTTGCGCACCATGTCCACCAGGCTGTCCGTACTGATCGAAAGCCTCCAGGCGGGCGTGCTGGTGGAAGATGAGAATCGCCGGATTGTGCTGGTGAATGATACGCTCTGCCAGCTGTTTGCATTGCCAGTGCAGGCCAGCCAGTTGCTGGGGGCCGATTGCAGCCAGCAGGCCGAGCAAAACAAACATCTCTTTGCTGACCCTGACCTGTACGTGGAACGGGTGAACCAGATTCTGCAGAAGCGCAAGCCGGTGACGGGTGAACTCTTACCGCTGGCAGATGGGCGCATGATCGAGCGCGACTACATACCCGTATTTGAAACCGGGCGCTACCTTGGCCACCTCTGGCAGTTCCGCGATGTCACCGAGCGCATTCGCACCACTGCCGAATTATTGCACGCCAAAGATGCAGCAGAAGTCGCTGCCCGCACCAAATCGGAGTTTCTGGCCAACATGAGCCATGAAATTCGCACCCCGCTCAACGCCATCATCGGCATGACGGGCTTGCTGCTCGATACCCGCCTTTCCACCGAACAGCGCGATTTTGTGGAAACGGTGCGTACCAGCGGCGATACATTGCTGACGATTGTGAATGATATTCTGGACTTTTCGAAGATTGAAGCGGGCAAACTGGAACTGGAACAGCAGCCCTTTGACCTGCGCGATTGTATTGAAACCTCGCTGGAACTGCTGGCACCGCAGGCGGCGGCAAAAAACCTGAATATTGCCTACCTCTTCGACCACGGCACGCCCGAATATATCGTGGGCGACCTGACCCGCCTGCGGCAAGTGCTGGTGAATCTGCTAAGCAATGCGGTAAAGTTTACCGACCGGGGTGAGGTGGTGGTGACGGTGAGCGCGGAGCGGGTGGATGGGTTGGTGCCTGAAGGTGCTGAGCAAGCCCACTATGAACTCTTCTTCAGTGTGCGCGACACGGGCATTGGCATTCCGGCCAGTCGGCTGCCCCAGCTCTTCGAGTCCTTCACGCAGGGCGATGCCTCAACCACCAGACGCTTTGGCGGCACTGGCCTGGGCCTGGCCATCAGCAAGCGCCTGGTAGCACTGATGGGTGGCACCATCTGGGCGGAAAGTGAACTTGAGGCTGGCTCGCAGTTTCACTTTACCATGCACGCGCAGGCAGCCAACGGGGCACAAAAGCCCTGTATGCAACCAAGTCATCCTCATCTTGCCGATAAGCAGCTGCTGATTGTAACTGCAAATGAAACCAACCAGCAGAGCCTGACGAGCCAGGTGCAGCGGTGGGGCGCACAGACTCACGTCGCCTCTTCGGGCGAAGAGGCCGTAGCCCTGGTGCGTCAGGGCCTCGCGTTTGATCTGGTTATCCTTGATATGCAACTGCCGGGCATGCCGTCGAACACAGTGGTAGCCCATTTGCAGGCCTTTCATGTGGCGCAGCCCATGCCGGTGGTGCTGCT
>JALONX010000746.1 GCA_025454695.1 Chloroflexaceae bacterium | reverse complement strand
GAGAACGAGGCTCGACCGTCGTTTGAGTCGGTCGCCGCAACCGAAAAGCAGTTTTCATAGGCAGCCGGGAAAAAGCGCTGGTTGGTTCCAGCATTGCCCGCCGCGCAGACCACAAACGCCCCGTTGCTCCAGGCATAGTTCACCGCATTGCGCAAAGTTGGCGAATCGGAAGCGCCGCCCAGGCTCAGATTAATGATACTTGCGCCTCCATCAACAGCAGCGGTAATAGCGTTGGCGATGGTGGTGGTAGAACCGCTGCCATCGGCACGCATGGCCCGCACCGGCATAACGCGGCAGTTGGGGCACATCCCGGCAATACCCAGGCTGTTGTTGGTGCGGGCGGCGGCCACCCCGGCCACCCATGTACCGTGACCATGTGGATCACTGCGGGTATCGCCGCCATCAATCAAATCTGGGCCAGCCACCAGTTTGCCCTCAAGGTCGGGGTGGGTAGGCGCAACTCCCGAATCAACCACGGCGATGATAATGTTTGGGCTGCCCTGCGTCACGCTCCAGGCCGAAAAGGCTTGCATGCGGGTCAAGGCATACTGCTGGTTAAGTGACGGATCGTTGGGCGTAAAGGCTGGTGTCTGGCTAATCTCCGGTGCTGTCGGCTCGGCCTGCAGCGACGGCGGCATTTCCGCCTCAACATCGGGGATCAAGCGATACTCCTGCGACAGCTCGGCGTATTCAACACCGGGCTGGGCCGTAAGCTGCGCGATGATCTCAGTGGCGCTGGGGGCGGTGGAAGCTAGTTCGACTGCGATGATGTGCAGTTCGGGTAGCTCTTCCACAATCTGCTCACGGCGCAGGCCAACCGCTTCAATCGTGGCAATCTGGTCGGCAGGTTCCCAATCGGCATGGAAGCGAACCAACAGCGTGGCTGGCTGCTGGATGGACGGGGAGGCCGGCTGGAACGGCTGGGCGGCAACTGCGGCAGCCTGAATAACGGCGATCAGCAGCGCCAACACCAGGAATAGTCGTTTTCGCATGAGTAACAGTTCCTACAGTGCGTGTATGAGGTGAAAAACACGGGTTGGGTCAGGCTGATCAGGTTGTAGCGTGAAGCTGCGTTATTGTGCGATCAATCCTGCACGATCATTGCGGGGGTTTCAAATATACAAAGTTCAGTGTAGACCTGATGTTCCACACTGGCAATGGTTCTTTCATCCTATGCACTGTTAGGTATGATCGTAAAGAAATGGTAAAAACAACGAGACGCCACATGGTGGCGTCTCGCACTGTCGTTGTCACTATCCTGTGTGCTACGGAGCGATGGTTAGCGGCGCACCACCGGTAGAAACACCGACAAGAATGGCTGCTGACTAGCGGTTTCGCGCACGGCCCGGCTGGCATTGATGCGGCCACAGTACCAGTTTGTGCCCGTACCAGTAATCTTGTCGGCGGTGCCACAGAGCCGGTCGCGGATCTGGGCATTGTTCAGGCCCTGCGACGAGAGCAGCCCGGCAACGCCAGCCACGTAGGGAGCGGAGAACGAGGTGCCGCGCGCAGAAGCGTAGCTACCGGTGTTGGAGGTAGTGATAATGGCGTCGCCAGGTGCGGTTGCATACACCCAGGTACCAAAGTTCGAGAAGCTGGCCCGTGCATCACTGGCATTGGTTGCACCAACCGAGAAACAGTTACGGTAGCCAGCGGGAAACATCCGGCGGTTTACGCCATCATTCCCTGCCGCACACACCAGAAACGCACCCCGGTTCCAGGCATAGTTCACCGCGTCGCGCATTGTTGGGGTGTCAAAATAGCTGCCCAGACTCAGATTAATGATACGAGTACCACGATCAGCTGCTGCGATGATCGCACGAGCAACCGTATCATTCGCAATTCTACCATCGGCACCCTCGACACTGATAGACATGATGCGGCAGGTAGGACACATGCCTGCAATACCAATTCCATTATTGGTTTCGGCAGCAGCGACACCGGCAACGGAGGTGCCATGACCAACGCGGTCGGCATTAGAATTCCCCCCACCAGTAACGTTGGGGCCAGGCACCAGTTTACCGTCGAGGTCGGTATGGCTAGGGGTTATGCCAGAGTCGATCACCGCGATAATCACATCGCTGCTGCCCTGAGTTACAGCCCAGGCCGAGCTAGCCTGCATGCGGGTCAGGCCATACTGCTGCGCCAGCAATGGATCATTCGGCACAAAGGTCTGCGCCAGATCAACTGGCCCATCCGGGGTCACTTCCTGCACCTCGGGCGACGTTTCAATGACTGGCTCAGGTCGGACAAGTTCAACCGCGACTTCGGCATAGCTCACCAGGGGCTGGGCACCCAGCTGCGCAATCAACGCATCAGCGGTAGGGCCACCAACGGCCAATTCCACCGCGATGGCGTGAATCTGAGGCATCTCATCTACCACCTGGCCCCGGCTGAGGCCCACCGCCGTAAGCGCAGCGTCCTGGTCGGCGGGCTGGGCCTCAGGCGTAAAGCCAATCAGTAGCCTGGTGGACTGGGCGGCGGTGGCAGTATCGGTTTGTTCGGTTTGGGCTGCAACAGTTGCGGCATGAACAACGGCTACCAGCAGGACAAGCGCGAACAGTTTTCGGAACAACATCTTTTCTCCCCGTGTTTTTTTGGACAGCGAATAACAACCGACGTACCTGATCACCAGTTTCACGCGAAGGGAATTTGTTTTGGGGTAGTGCGAACGTGGCAGACCTGCTTAAGTGTAAGCGTCCAATAAGCCTGCTGCAATGGTACTTTGGTATATTGGTACTGTAGTACTCCTGGTACTACCGTAATATAAAGATACGGTGAAATAAAAAAGAGGAGCAGCACATGGACACGTGCTGCTCCTCCTGTGTCACTGTCCGTTTCTGGCCTGGCCTACCGCCGCCGCGAGCGGCTGCCGCCCATAAATGAGCCAAGCAACCCGCGAACGATCTGCTTGCCAATGGGGCTGCGGGCGAAGTCGTTGGCTCCCTGCCAGAGGTTGCCCAACATGCCCGGGTCGTCCGGCTCATTGCGGCGGCGCGAGGCCGGTTTCTCGGCTTCCTGAGCGGCCTGCTGCGCTTCCGCTTCGGCGGCAGCTTGCGCAGCGCGGGCCTTCAGCAGCTCAAAGGCCGACTCACGATCAACTTCCTTCTCATAGTGACCATAGAGCAGTGACTGCTTGATCAGCCCCTGGCGCTGCTCAGGCGTGATTGGGCCGATCTGGCTGCGGGGCGGCACCACGAAGGCCCGCTGCACAACGCTGGGCGTGCCTTTTTCTTCCAGAAACGAAACCAGCGCCTCGCCCACGCCCAGCTCGGTAATCGTCGCTTCCACATCCAGTTTGGGGTTCTGGCGGAAGGTGGTGGCCGCCGCCTTAACCGCCTTCTGATCGCGGGGGGTGAAGGCCCGCAGCGCATGTTGCACGCGGTTGCCGAGCTGGCCCAGCACATCGTCCGGCACGTCCAGCGGGTTTTGCGTCACGAAGTAGACCCCCACGCCTTTGGAGCGAATCAGGCGCACCACCTGTTCAATCTTGTCCTGCAACGCTTTGGGCGCATCTTCAAACAAGAGGTGGGCTTCGTCAAAGAAAAAGACCAGTTTGGGCTTCTCCATGTCGCCCACTTCGGGCAGTTGCTCGAAGAGTTCCGACAGTAGCCAGAGCAGGAAGGTGGCGTACATTTTGGGCGACTGCATCAGCTTGTCGCTAGCG
>JALONX010000745.1 GCA_025454695.1 Chloroflexaceae bacterium | reverse complement strand
CCTCGATGCCATTCCAGCCCAGACCTGGTACCTCCTCGGCATCGGCTCGATTGCAGCCTCGCTGATCTTCCAGCTTTCCGGCAAGAAGAACGCCGCCGACTTTGTGGGCAAGTGGCCACCCACCTTCTTCGCCATCGGCCTCTACCACAAGATGATTCGCCCCGGCCAGGAAGACGCCATGGGCAAGATCCAGAACGCCGCCGAAATGGCTCAGGACAAGGCGCGCCAGGTGGGGATGTAGTGTCATAGTGCGTACTGCGTGATGCGTAAACCGTACCAGCACTACAAAGGAAATGAGGGGAATGAAGGAAATACTTCCGGGAGCGTTATCGCCATTTCCTTCATTTCCCTCGCCTTTTCGCAGGTTCTTGGTTCCCTTCGACAAGCTCCCTTCGGCTTCGCGGTTCGTGAGCTTGTCGAACGGCAGGGCAGGCAGAGCAGGCCCGGTTCTCGGTTCTTGTGGCATCAACCTGTGGTATTATCCCCACGAACGTTTGCCTTGATTAAACACAGGTTGCCGTGCCGAACCGCCTTTCCGCCGACTGGACGATTGAACATGCCAGCGACCACCCCGTAGCCCGCTTTGCCGCCGAAGAGCTGCGCCGCACCCTGCAACGCCTGGGTGGCCCGGCCCTGCCCGTGCTGCCTGCCGCCAGCAGCCCGCGCCTGCGCCTGCACCACGGCCCCAGCGGCGACGGCTTTAGCCGCACGCCCGACCCCAACGGCCTCACGCTGGCGGGCGAGGGGCCACGGGGCTTACTCTACGCCGTCTACGACCTGCTGGAAAGCCTGGGCTGCCGCTGGGTCTCGCCAGACGCAGCGGGCGAACACATTCCTCGCGACGATTATGTAACTCTGCCCGGTGAGAGCGTCTCACAGCAACCAGCCCTGGCAGGGCGCTGTCTCATCATCGGTCACGATTTTTTTCTGGCCGAGGCAGAAGCCTGGATCGTCTGGGCTGGGCGCAACCGGCTGAACACGATCTTCGTCCACACAATTGACGAACGGCTGGCCCTGGGCGCATGCCACCTGAAGCAGTGGCGGGCGCGGCGCAAGCAGTTGCTGCCGCTGCTGCGCGAGCGGGGCATGACGCTGGAGCTTGGCGGCCACGGCTTGAGCGCCCTGGTGCCACGCCACCACTTCAGCACCAGCCCGGAAGCCTTTCGCTTCGATGGCACCCGCCGCACGCCCCGCTTCAACTTCTGCCCTTCCAGCCCGGTGGCCCTGGGTCTGCTGCGCGAACACGGTGCGGCCTACTTCCACAAACATCCCGAGGCCGACATCTACCACCTCTGGCCGGACGACATTCTTGGTGGAGGTTGGTGCCAATGCCCCGCGTGCGCCCACATGTCGCCTTCGGATCAGGCGCTGCTGGCGACCAACGCCCTGGCCGAAACCCTGGCCGAGATCAACCCCCAGGCACGCCTGGCCTACCTGGCCTACCACGACACCGAAGCGCCGCCGGGCATGGTGAGGCCACGACCCAATGTGGTGCTGTGCTACGCGCCTCGGCCCCGCTCCTACGCCCACGGCATCGCCGACGCAGCCAGCCCGGTCAACGGCCCGTTCTGGGAGCATCTGCGGGGCAACCTGGCAGTGTTTGAGCAAAAACTAGAGACCGGAGACCGGAGACCGGAGACCGGAGACCGGAGACCGGAGACCGGAGACCGGGATCCAGCTCAAATTACGCAGTACCCTTCGGCTTCACGGTTCGTGAGCTTGTCGAACGGCAGGGCAGGCGCAGTACGCGGTACGAATACATTCGGTTCATCGTTCAGCACGCATCGTTCAGCGTTCGATAGGGTGTTTGAATACTACCTCGACGGCATCCTCTTCAAAACGGCGCTGCCGCCGCTGCCCCATGTGATTCGTGATGACATGCGGGCCTACCAGGCTGCCGGGGTGCATACGGTGCAAGCCCTGATGACGGGCGACCGTCCCTGGCTATCCCCGCCGCTCAACGCCTACCTGTTTGCCCGCCTGGCCTGGAACCCGGAACAAGAGCCGGAAACGCTGCTGGAATGCTTTGCTGCCGTGCGTGCGCCCCGCACCCCGGCGGCGCTCGCCCAGGCCTACCGCAGCCTGGCCGCCGCATGGCATCCGGCCCTGGCCTTTGGCCCTGCTGAAATGGGCCAGCGCCTTGAAGACGAGCTAGTACAAAAACTGTCGCCTTTTTCGCTGCGGCGGCGGCTGAAGCTGCTCAACCGGCAACTGCCCCTGCCCAACCTGCGCAACCCACCGCTGGATGTGCTCGATTATATGGGAGCGCCGCGCCTGTCCCGTGAACAGCGGCTGGAAGCGCTCAGTGCGGTGGAACCATTGCTGGCCGAGGGCCGAGCCGCATGGCGCGAGGTGCTGGCCCAGGCCCACGCCGACGCGGCCCATCTTGAACAGGAGCGCAACGAGTGGGAAGCTGGGGCGTTGCTGCTGCACTTCTTCCATCTGCGGCAACAACTCTTTGTGCTGGCAGGCCGGAGCGCTGCGCCCACCACCCTGCGGGCCGCCCGGGCCGAGACTCAGGCCGCGTTAGACGCACTCCGTACATGGGGTGATGCTCACCTGCCGCCGGGGCGAGTGCGGGCGAACTTCAATCTCTTGCTAATGCAGCGGCAGTTGCCCCTGGATGCGCTCTGGGCGCGACGGCTGGCCTGGCCCTGGCAGCGCCCGCTGCGGCGGCTGCGCACCTACGCAACGCTGTCACGACTCACACTTCGACTGCTGAAGTAACAAATACCCTGCATGCAAAAGGAGCCAGGCAATTGGTCTGGCTCCTTTTGCATGCAGGGTCGCCACGTGTGCCATAGCCAGTGCCGGTGGCGCTGGCCGTAAAAACAATAGGTCGTGTTCGGTGACCGGCATCGGCGGCCAGAGATGGGTGGTGCAACTGGGGCCAACCGATGCCGTAGCATGATATGTGGCAAGAAAAAGAAAGTGTGGGCGTGTAATGAAGATGTACCCACGATCCTGGATCTGGGTGCTGTGTGGTGGCAGAAGAAGGCGGGACGAAGAAGAAGAAATGTGCGGGTAGGTCACCAGAACACTTGTAGTATACCACTGACAGCGAGCTATGTCAAGGAAAAACAATGAGCTTTTACACTATCACAATGCTTAGTGTTGGTGCAGCACTACTATTTGTGCAATGCCGCAACTAGTGCATGACGGGCATAAAAAAGCACCCGTTCCAGCGTGTGGAACGGGCGCTTTTGTAAAGGCGGGCATCACCAGCAGGGTATTACGCCTGACCGGTGATGCCCAAAATCTGCTTACTCATGGGCATCACCCCCTTTGTGCCTGGTCGGCCATTATAGCCGGGCCTGTCTTCACCGGCAGCCCTGGAGCCTCCGGTGAAAGGTTGGTTTGTGCCACGGGCGGTGGTGTTGCACCAGCCGTGGTACTGGTAGCGGCGAGAGGATTCGAACCTCTGACCTTCGGGTTATGAGCCCGACGAGCTGCCACTGCTCCACGCCGCGTTGTGTAAAAACGGGAACACGATGCTCCCGCACCATCCTGAATTGTGTTATCCCTAGAAAGGAGGTGATCCAGCCGCAGCTTCCGCTACGGCTACCTTGTTACGACTTCGTCCCAGTCGCGAACCCGACCCTCGGCCGCTGCCCCCGTTGCCGGTTGGCCCACGGACTTCAGGTCTTGCCCACTCCCATGACGTGACGGGCGGTGTGTACAAGGCCCGGGTACGTATTCACCGCGCCATGGCTGATACGCGGTTACTAGCAACTCCGCCTTCACGGGGGCGAGTTGCAGCCCCCGATCTGCACTGAGCGCTGGTTTGTGCGATTTGCTCCCCCTTGCAGGTTCGCGGCGCTCTGTCCAGCGCATTGTAGCGTGTGTGTCGCCCCAGGCGTAAGGGCCATGCTGACTTGACGTCATCCGCGCCTTCCTCCGCCCATCAAGGCGGCTGTCTCGCCAGACACAAGTAACTGGCGACGCGGGTTGCGCTCGTTGCGGGACTTAACCCAACATCTCACGACACGAGCTGACGACAGCCATGCAGCACCTGTGCAGCACCCTCGAAGGTCACACGTTTCCGTGCGCTTGCAGCTGCATGTCAAACCTGGGTAAGGTTCTTCGCGTTGCGTCGAATTAAACCACACGCTCCGCTGCTTGTGCGGGCCCCCGTCAATTCCTTTGAGTTTTAAGCTTGCGCTCGTAGTCCCCAGGCGGTCGGCTTACCGGGTAACCTAAGGCACCCCCGCGCAGGGTTCTGCACGCGGACACCGAGCCGACATCGTTTACGGCGTGGACTACCCGGGTATCTAATCCGGTTCGCTCCCCACGCTTTCGCGCCTCAGCGTCAGGCACGAGCTCGATGGCCGTTTGCACCACTGGCGTTCCTCCGGATCTCTACGCATTTCACCACTACACCCGGAATTCCACCATCGTCGCTCGCCCTCCAGTGGACTCGTATCGGCACGCCTCGCCCCGTTAAGCGGGGCGCTTTCAGCACCGACGCAACCCACCGCCTACGCGCCCTTTACGCCCAGTGAGTCCGGACAACGCTTGCCCCCTCTGTCTTACCGCGGCTGCTGGCACAGAGTTAGCCGGGGCTTATTCGGGTGGTACCGTCATCATCGTCCCACCCAAAAGGAGTTTACAACCCGAAGGCCGTCATCCTCCACGCGGCGTTGCTCCCTCAGGCTTGCGCCCATTGGGGAAAATTCCTTGCTGCTGCCTCCCGTAGGAGTCTGGGCCGTGTCTCAGTCCCAGTCTGCCTGGTCGTCCTCTCAGACCAGGAACCCGTCATTGGCTTGGTGGGCCGTTACCGCACCAACTACCTGATGGGCCGCAGGCTCATCCCAGGGCGCGTTACCGCTTTCCTCTCGCGAGCGTATGCGGGATTAGCGTGTCTTTCGACCCGTTATCCCCCACCCTGGGGCAGATCACCCACGTGTTCCTCAGCCGTGCGCCACGCAGCCACCCGAAGGTGCTGCGTGCGACTTGCATGCATTAGGCACGCCGCCAGCGTTCATCCTGAGCCAGGATCAAACTCTACGTGT
>JALONX010000070.1 GCA_025454695.1 Chloroflexaceae bacterium | reverse complement strand
CTTCGCCGCCCCCACCCCCCACCGTAGGTGGACTTTGACGTAGCCCTGGTGCCTTGCCTACACCCGCAGCGCAAGATTAAAAACCGTGGTATACTACCGGAAACGTGTAGAATTATCGGTCAAGAGTTGCCCATGATCCGACTGGGCTTTGCGGTGCGCGTGGTCGGCCAGGCCGGGTTACGCGCACGCCCTTCAATCGAACAGCACGACCTGAGCCGGGGCCTGGTGTGGCTGCATGATCTACTGCACTACCTGGGGCGGGTGGGCATACGCTTCTACCGCATGGCAGCGGGCACCCCGGCGGCAGGCCCAGGCCTGGCGAGCCTGCTGGAATGGCGGGAAGAGCTGGCCCTGCTTGGGCAGCGGGTGGCGAACCAGGGCCTGCGCCTGAGCATGCATCTGAACCACACTGTGGCCCTGGGCAGTGCTGATGCCACGCAGGTAGGCCGTAGCCTGGCCGAGATTGAATATTATGCTGCCCTGCTGGAAGGTATGGAAGGGCCAGAACGGGCGGTGATGGTGCTGCATGTGGGCGGCCACGACGGCGCGAGTCTAGGCCGCTTTGCCAACCACTACCGGGCGCTTTCGGTTCGGGCGCGGGCGCGGCTGGCGGTGGAACACGATGGCGCAGGCTGGAGCCTGGGAGCGCTGCTGGGGCTGCATCAGCGCTGCGGGGTGCCGGTGGTTTTTGACATGCTGCATTGGCAGTTGCTCAACCCGGAGCGCCTGCCGCTTGACCTGGCCCTGGGGCTGGCCCTGGCCACATGGCCTGCGGGGCTACGGCCCGAAGTTCACCTGAGCAGCGCCCGCAGCGAAGCCCACCTGGTGCCGGAGCGGGCCGGGCAACCCGCCCATATTCTGCCGCCCCGCTTCGGTCAGCATGCCGATTTCGTTTGTGCCGCAGATGCGGTGCAGCTGTTGCACGCCGCTCGGGGCTTGCCCCCGTTTGACTTGATGCTGGAAGCCAAGGCTGGCGACATGGCCTTGCTGCGGCTGCGGGAGGAGCTTGGGCGGTTGGCCCCGGAACTGGCGGCGCGGCTGGGCTGAATGCAGTAAACGCAGAGACGCAGAGCAACTAACAGTTAGCAGTTAGCAGTTAGCAGTTAGCAGTTAGCAGTTAGCAGTTGCGTCATCTTGTCATCTTGTCATCTTGTTGCCTGTCCCGGTCTCCGGTCTTCGGTCAATCGTCTATCGTTCAGCGCTTGCCGAGCCATGCTATAATCCACCGTTGGTGTTGTACCATTGCAGATTCAGATGCAACAGCTAGAAGGAGTTTGTGTGAGTCAGCCAAATCGTCCGAAGAGCGGCCCGCCACAGCCGCCAAACCTTTTGCCTGGCATTATCTCAGCGGTGGTGGTGCTGCTGGTGCTGGGCCTGCTGGGTGTTTTCCTGGCCAGCCGTCCGTTGGGCAACCAGCCCACCGCTTCACAGCCAGCCGGTGGAACGCCTGGCGCAGCGGCGGGCTTTGATCAGACGCCAGGAGCGGCTGTGCCCACCCCGCCCGCCGCTGATGTCGCCCCGACAGCCCCGGCAGCCCCGGCAGCCGGTGGGATTGCGCCTGAAGTGGCCGCACGCAATGACAAGTATAGCGCCCTGCCGCCGATGACGATTGATGCGACGAAAACGTATACCGCCACTATCACCACCCCACGGGGTGATATTGTGATCAGGCTGCGGCCCGACCTGGCCCCCCAGACGGTGAACAGCTTTGTGTTTCTGGCCCGCGAGGGTTTTTATGACGGCACCACGTGGCACCGGGTGCTGCCTGGTTTTGTGGCCCAGGGCGGTGACCCGACCGGCACCGGTATGGGCGGGCCGGGCTACGATGTTCCTGCCGAGTTTACCGACAAGGTGCTGTACGACAAGCCCGGCATTGTGGCCATGGCCCGGGCGCAAGATCCTAACAGTGGCGGTTCACAGTTTTTTATCACGCTGGCGCCAACCCCGAGCCTGAATAACCAGTACACCATTTTTGGTGAAGTGGTCAGTGGGCAGGAGATTGTGGAGGGCATTCCCGAGCGCGATCCGCAGATGAACCCGAATGCGCCGCCCGGCGAGCAGATGCTGACGGTGACGATTAGTGAGGGGTGACGGCTGAAACGTGAAACGTGAAACGTGGGGCGTGAAACGTGGGGCGTGAAACGTGGGGCGTGAAACGTGGGGCGTGAAACGTGAAGCGTGCGGCGTGGGGCATGAATAGGCGTGTGGCGTGAAACGTGCGGTGTGCGGCGTGATTTAAGGTCACGTCTCACGTTTCACGTTTCTTGCATGCGGCGTGATTTAAGGTCACGTTTCACGTTTCTTGCATGCGGCGTGATTTAAGGTCACGTCTCACGTTTCTTGCGTGAGAAAAGCGTATACTCTCTGGGATTATTTCTCTCGCCCGAACCAGCCGCGTTTTTTAGGCGGTTCCTCAACGGTCTGGCGCAGTTTTGCCAATTCGTCCTGCATGGCGGCGGCACTTGGGGCTGTGGGGGTGGTGGTCACCGTTTCGTTGTTGCGTAGTTCATCAAGCGAGATGCGGGAGCCGGGCCGCGTATTGCCAGCCTCGCTTGCACCGACCAGCGGGGCCACTGGTTCTGGTGTGGGCATTGGCTCTGCCGTTTCTGTCGCCGCAGCTGTGTTGGGTGGGCCTGCCGGGGGTGGGGTGATCAGCACCGGGGCGGGCACAGCCACCGGCGTGGTGATGTAGGGGCTGGTTCCGCGCTCCGCGCCCAGGGCTACCAGCCAATCCCACATGGCGGCCTGGCGTTGCTCGGCACTGCTGCTGGCATTGAAAGGCCGCCGGGCATCAATGATAATGCCCAGGGCACTCCCGCCGATAGCGGCCAGGTTGCTGTTCATTTCAACCCCGGGCGGGTTACGCCCGACACGGGTGTCGGAAGCGGGTTTCAGCAGCAACTGGGCTTTTGCGCCAGGGTCAAGCGGCAGTCGGGCGATCTGACCGTGGCGCACGGTGATCTGCTGGCGGCGACCGCCCAGAGCGATAATCTCGGCTTCAACCGCAACCCCTTCGCTGTTGGCGCTGCCCTCCACCCGCACATACGACGCCAGCGGCACGTTGCGCATGAAGTCGCGGTCGAACACGGTCAGAGCCGCATCCGGGTCGAGTGCGGCCAGGGCACCGCAGGCGGGCAGCAGGCCCAACGTGTCGAGATGCAGATCGAGGGTAAGTAGGGTTGCATTGCCCTCAGCAGCGGGTGCGGCGCTGGCAGGTGGCAACACATCGAGCAGGGTCAGGGCGGCAAAACCGGGGTGGGGCGCATGGCTTAACACCCCGCCGCCCGCCACGACCATGTCGTAGTGCAGGTCGGGCTGAGCCTCGGCCAGGGTTTCTAGCACGGTGGCCAGGGACTCACGGGCTAGCGCATGGTCGAGATAGAGGTCTTCGCGGCTGGTGGGCAGCAGTTGGGGCCGCACAGTTTTGTTGAGCAGCCAGTGAGTCAGCTCCTCGTCGCTGATGGCAAACGGCAGCCAGCGACGAACCTTGTCCAGCCCCCGTTCAATCAGCAGGGCGCTGATGCCATAGGCGGTGCCGCAGTTGCCCAGCACCACCGGCTGGTAGAGCGGTGCGCCGCCTTCCGGGGCTGGCCCGGCCAGAAAGGTCGAGGTACTGGTTCCGCCGACATCCACTACCAGCACATGGCGAGCATTGCGTTCGGCCAGAAAACGAGCCATGAGTCCGCTGGCGTTGCATGCCGCCACTGGTGGCACCCGGCTCAGGCGGCGCAGCGCCGAGAAGCCCGGCAACCGGGGCAGCACCAAGCGATCGTAGAGTTTGTGCAGCTCGGTTCTAGTCGGGTCAGGCTGTTCTTCGCTCAGGCTGGGGCGCAGGTTATCCACCAGCAGTAGCTCGCTGCGGGTGGAAAGGGTATCCACAATTCGATCGCGGGCGGCGCTGTTGCCAGCAAAAAGCACGGCCCGGCGGCCTTCGGCCCGGCGCAGACTCTGGCTTTCTTCGTTTGTTGGCGGAATGGTCAGGCCCACCAGTTGAGCCAGGCGCACCAGCGCCTCCACGGCCCCGCCTTCCAGGCCTCCGGCAATCAGGGTCACATCGGGCCGTTGGGCCAGCATTGCCTGCACCTGGCGGTCAATCCAGGGGGTTGTTTCTTCAGTGGCGGGCTGGTCGGCGGCATCGTCTAGTGTCACCACCTGCAGCACGCTGCTGTAGGTGCTACGGCTGGCGTTCAGAGCCGTGCGGGCCGACACATCTCGGGCTACAGCGGTGATGACCATGCTCATGGTGCCCGAGGCGCTGCTCAGCACCACCAGATGATCAACACCTTCGCCCGCGCTATTCAGAGGCATCACCAGCTGGTTGTCGCGCACCAGCACCCGCCCGGTCAGTTCAGAGATCTGGGCCGCAGCAGTAAGCAGGCCAATCATGGCATTCTGGAAGGGTGGCTCGATGCTGCTGCTGGTTTCAGCTCGTCCCAGCAGGCGATATTCGCCATCTACCTGGTCGAGCAGGGTGATGCGGGTAATAATGCTGCCGATTTCGGCTATCAGCACTGGCCCGGAGGTCGTGGTCATGGTCTTAAATGCCTGCGATTGATTGAATCCATGTGACAATAAAGCTCAGGCGCTCGTTGAGAGCGGTCAGGTAGGTCAGCACCGTCCCGGCAAAAAAGAAGCCAAATGCCAGAATAAGCAACCAGCGCCCCAGTCGCCCAAGCCCGCGCACCACCACCCCCGTGCCGCCGCTGCGGGGCAGTGTGAAGTAGAAATAGCAGAGTGTGGCGATCACACCCAGGCCAAGCAGCACCGCACCGGCGAGTTGGGCTGGTTCGTTCCCGCCAACACGAGCGGTATCGAGCAGTTGGGGCAGCAGTGTGCCTGCAAACACCCCGGCCAGCGCCAGGGCCGTGCCCACACCAAACAAGAGCGCCAGCGGAATATTGGCCAGCCAGGAAAGCCCCTGCCGCCCGATGACACGGGGGAGCAGCAGCAGGGCCAGCACAAAGGGCACGGCCTGAAGGGTCAGTAGGGTCGGGTCGGCGCTGTTGGCCAGCAGGTTCAGGCTGGCGGGTGCCAGCACCTGATGGTAGACCACCACAAAGGCAAAGCCCAGCGAGACGCCGATAAACAGATATTGCGCAAAGCGGAAGGCCGGGTTGTCGCCCGCCAGGCGGCTTAGCACCAGCAGCGTCAGAATCAGCGGGATAATGTTGATCAAGTCGGCCATGTTACCTCTTCTGGCGGGGACGTGTAAACAGCCCCACCACCGCGCCGATCAGGGCCAGGGCAACAAATGCGGCGGTGAGCAGCCCGAGTTGCCCGCTGGACTGCACCGAAAGCAGGCCGCTGTTGGACTCACCCCGCAGCAGGCTGTAGTCGTAGGCTCCTTGCCTGCCGGAAAGGGCGTAAACGTTGGCCCCGCGCAGGTAGGGTTGCACCACCGGCTGCACTTCGGCGGGCAGCAGAAAGACCATCGGCACCTGGGGCGCACGGCTATGGATTTGCTGCATCCAGTTTTGCACGTCCTGGGCTTCGTCAGCCATGACCACAATCATCGCCAGGTCGTTGATGCTGCTGATGCGGGCTGAGCCATCGAAGTTGGTGGCCAGCAGGCCGCGAGTGGCGTCTCGTCCGGCGAAGTCCGAGCGGAGCGCGCCCCGTAAGTCCTGCGCCAGGCCCCGTAGGGCCAGTTCGCCGCCGGGTCGGTAGCCAAGTAGCACATAGTCGCGCCCGCCAATGGTCTGGTTGTTGGTGGCATCAACATTGTAGCCAGCGGCCCGCAGCGGCTCAATCAGATCAAACGAGAGCAGGGTGCCGAAGGGATCGGTGCTAAGCAGGATCATCCTGGCCCGGCGCTCAATCAGGTGGCGGGTGAGGGTCTGTTCCAGCGGTGCCAGTTCGCCCCGCCGCTGGGCATCCCATTCGTAGGCCAGCATGATTGTGTTGGCCTCAGCCAGGCTGTTTACCTGGGTTAGCAGGGCTGACGCTGCCGGGCTGGCAGGGGCAGTGCTTTGCAGCGGCCCGGTGAGCGTGGGCAGAAACAGCCCGGCAATCGCGGCCACCAGAAGCAACAGGTAAAAAATCTGGTGCAACCCGATGCGGCGCGGCGGGGCGGCTGGTGCGGCCAGCGGTCGGGCCGACGGCACAGGTTGGGCCGCAAGGCCACGCAGCAGCGCCACTGCTTCAAGCTGTTCGGGTGTGCGGGTGGCGCTGGGTCGGGCCAGCACCACTGGCCCGGCAGGGGCGGCGGCCACGGGGGCAGTGCTTTCCGCTTCGTCTTCCTGCGCCCCCAGCCGTGAAAGCCAGTCGAGTTCACGGGAAACGGTGGGTTCAACGGGGCGCTCCGGTTCGGGCAGACGCAACCAGCCCGGCAGCTCGGTTTCACCTAGAAAATCACTTTCGGCGTCGGCCCGGGCGGCTGCCGGTTGCCCGGCTGGTGGCGGCACCGGCGGCGGCAAGGGCACATCCGCATCTTGCAGCCATGCGGGCAGGCTCGCACCAGCGCTGCTAGCCGGAGCCGTTGGCCCTTCGTCTTTTAACCAGGGCGGCAGGGCGATGCCAGTATCGGCGGGCGGCAGTGTTGGTGATCCGGGCCGTCCTGCAACTGGTGGCGGAGGCGTTTCGGTTGCTGCCGGTTCCATCAGCCAGGGCGGCAGGTCGCCGGACACTGGCCTCTCTGGTTGGGCCGGGCTAGCCGGGGCGGTTGTTTCAACATTTCGGAGCCAGTCTGGCACGGCTGTTTCCGCATCCGAAGCAGTCTGGGCCGGGGGCGGCGCGGCAGGCGACTCACGCAACCACGCGGGCACGCTCTCGTCAGCCGCTGGAGTGCCTGGCACGGCTGCTGGCGGAGTCGTGGTTGTTTCAGCCTGATCCCGGAGCCAGCCTGGCAACATCGGTTCGGCGGCGGGCGGCGTGGGCGCGCCAGGTTCTTGTAGCCATGCAGGGATCGCTTCTGGTTCGGCGGGTGCGGCAGGTGGGGCGCTGTCGCGGAGCCAGGCAGGCAGATCTTCCGCCGGGGCTGCCGATTCGGTTTTTGCCGCTTCAGCAGGCGCAGCAGGCGGGGCACTGTCGCGGAGCCAGGCAGGCAAATCCTCCGCCGGGGCTGCCGATTCGGCTTTGTTTTCAGGTGTGCCCCGCAGCCATGCGGGCACATCGTCCTCAGCTGGCTCGGCCTTGTTTTCCGGCCCGGCTTGAAGCCATGCGGGCACCTCGGCGGGCGCAGCGGGCGGCACAGCAGGCCCGGCGGCGTCCTCGCGGAGCCAGGCGGGCAGTTCAACCGCTGGCGGCTGGTCTCCTGTCGTGGAATCGGGGGCAGTCGGCGTCTGGTCAGCAGCAGCATCGAGCCAGTTGGGCAGGTCGGCCAGGGGTGGTGCGGGCGGCGGTGTGGGCGCAGTCGCTTCGGGCGCTGCCAGCCATGCGGGCACGTCATCGGCTTTGGGCGTCGGCGGTGTGGTGGAAGGCTCGTCATCGGTGCGGAGCCAGGCCGGAATAACACCCTCAACCTCTTTGGCGTTAAGTTCGCCTGTCCCACTGCGTGCAGGTGAATCGGGACTGGTTGGCCGGTCGTCCGAGCGTAGCCATTCCGGCGCGTCCATGTCAAAGATAGAGCCTGCGCTCTGCGCCGGGGTCGCCGGGCTAGAGTCGGCTGGCCCAGCGGCGGCTATATCCCGCTCCAGGTCATCAAGCGAAAAGTCTTGCAGCCAGTTGGGCAGTTCTGATTTTGCTTCGGTTGGCTCGGGGGCTGGTGGTGGCGTTTCGGCTCGTCCGCTGCCGCTGGCGGGTGTGGGGGCCGGGGCCGCTGCGGGCGGCGCTTCCGGCTCATCGTCCTGGCCCAGGCTGCGCAGCCAGTCGGTTGCGCCAAGGGGCAGCACCCGCCCCGAGGCCGTGCGCAACGGCATGTCTGTCGCAGGCGGCAACATATCCGCCGCTGGTGGTGGCACCGGGGCAGGCGGTGGCGAATTATCCATCGCTGCTTCACCAACGTCTATCTCTTGCTGAAGGCTGCGCAGCCAGTCTGGCACATGGCCCTCTTCGGCCTGTGGAGCCGGGCCACTGCCCAACACCGCGTCAGGCCCGGCGGGGGCCATGCGGGTGGTGGGGCGGGCTGGCAAAGGCTGGTCGCGTAGCCAGGGTGGCAGTTGTTGCATAACTCAACGATCCAGATAGGGCTGATCGAGACCGAGTAGAACGCGGATGCTGGCGACAAGGGTACCGATCGCCACACCAATCAGCAGTCCTCGTGCCCCTGCGGTGACGAGGTAAGCATTGATCCAGGCAATTGTTTCACCGACATAGGGCAGACTCAGCACCGGTGGCAGTTGCGTCACCAGCACCAGCAGTGCAATCACCACCATCATCATCGCTTCAACATTGCGGCGCTGAAAGGCCCGCAGGGCAGCGCTGAGACTAAAAAACGCCAGCAAGGCCAGCAGGCTGGCGGCCAGCGGTTCATACACCAGGCGGAAGAAAACCCGAATCGGCTCTTCGGCCAGATTTTGTGGCAGCACCGAAATGCCGGGAATGCCCACAATACCCACCAGAATCACCAGCAGCATGCCCAGCAGCAGCACCAGGCTATAAAGCCAATCGGTGTCGCGGCGCACCACCCGGCTGATGTTGGCAATCGCCACACTCACCAGGCCCACCAGCAGGGCCAGAGCGGTCAGGGTCGCCGCCCAGCTCACCAGCTGTTCCGCAGCCGGGGCAAGTTGGGGAAAAGCGCCGGTGAAGTCCAGCAGCACAATCAGCCCGGCGACACTGGCGACCAGCAGGGCAAGCAGGCGTTTGGGATCACGAATGAGGGACATGGAGCAATTCCGCGTTAGAGGCTCGGCAGTGGTGGCAACCCGAGCGAGGGCTGCACCAGGCCGTAGATCAGCCCGGCAAGAATACAGATAATCACCACGGTGCGCAGTACGTCCTGGGTCATCAGGCGGGCCTGGGGTGGGCTGGTGCTAGCGATGTAGGCTTCGGCTGCAAAGACCTCTTCACCAATCAGGGTTGCATCGGTGCTGGTGAGCATAAAGGGCAGGGCGGTGAGCGAGGTTGCCCCGGCCACCTGGGGCAACTCGCGCTGCTGGCCGGTTTCAGCCAGCAGCAGAAACTCTTGCCCAAAGCTACCGACAAGCTGGCTAGCTTCCAGCCGTTCGCGCTGGTAGAGGGCGGCCACCCCAGCGGCGTAGGCAGTGGCATCCTGGTGCGCCAGCAGCTGAATGCGGCTGCCGTCGTAGTCCTGGGCATGGCCAGCCCGTTGGTAGGCCTGGCGCACGTTGCCGCGCAGGGCCAGGTGGGCCACGGCATCGCCACTACTTACCAGCACATTCGCCCCGTTGAGGGCCGCTTCATGCACCAGGCGTTCGGTAGCTAGTAGCCCCGCGACCGTTTCTGCAGTGCTGCTCGTGTTGCCCCGGGCTGCCTGAATAACGCCGGAACCTGGCGAGACGTGAATCGCCCGACCCGTTTCTGCGGCCCGCCCCAGGGCGGCACGCAGCACATCAAAAGCGGGCAGGGGGCGACGAGCGGGCACACGACCAGCCCGCGCACGGGCGTGATGGAAAAGCGTGAGGATAATCAGTGCCAGTGCGGTGGTTAACAGCAGGATGGCTTCGGCGGAAAGTCCCGTCATTATTTACGAACCCATCAAAAACAATGTTTTACAACGTTGCGAGGTTCTACCTGTGCAGAGTGTACCCTAAACGATAGGCTTTGTCAACCGTCGTAACCTCTTTTGGGGCCAGATACTGGTTCGCTTCTGCCCGCAGATGATGAAAAATGGCGCTTGCCGAGGTAACCAGCGTGCGCTCAGTGTACAGATTTATGTTGTGTGAGGCAATAGGAAGTGAGAGGGGGCACCCGGTAGTACTAGCTCGTGTGGACGGCGGAGCGGCAAGAACCAGAAACCAGGAACCAGACTTGCCATGCGAAATGCCGTAATCCGTCACCCAACAGCAAAAACGATGACGCATTACGCAGTACGCATTGCGCAGTACGCATTACGCATCTCCTTGCTCCTCGTTTATCGCTCTTCGTTCATCGCTCAACATTCCCCGCAACTCGCGCCAGCCCGCCTCGTCGGAAAGGGCCGAGGTGTAGGTCCCCCAGCTGTAGCCGTTGGTGAAGGGGCGCACAAAAACCATGCACTGGGCGCTGATCGCATCCAAGGGGCGCAGCACATCCAGCACGAGGGCGCTGGGGCCACGCAGGCCCAGCCGGGCGATGCTGCCGCTGAGTCGGTGCAGGGCGGCCTGCCGTTGTTCAGGGGTTGGCATGGTTTCCCCGCGCCTCCACCGTGCGCTTCAGCGAAAGCAGAAACTCGTCGGCCAGTTCTTGAAAGCGCTCGCGCTGAGTGGCATCAATCAGGGCGATAAATGGCCCGAAGAGATCAAGCTGGTCAATCCGCTCTAGCAGATAGCCGCCGTCTTCCAGCGGGGTCATCTGGCAGCGGTTTGCCCCGGTGAGGGGCGGAAAGTTGAGGCGAAAGCGGGTGGCCCGTTCCATGGCACTCAAGTCAGTTACTTCCAGTTCGGCGTAGGCAAAGCGGCCCCGCAGGCGGAAGCGGTAGCCGGGACGCAACTCCTTGCCCAGCAGTTCCACCCGCAGGTTTTGCATGGCGGGCATCCAGTCGGGCCAGCCACTAAAATCATCGAGCACAGCCCACACCTGCTCGGGCGTGGCTCTGGTGGTTGTGCGGGCGGCAATTTCGTAGATAGGCATTGACGAGTGACGAGTAATAAGTGACGAGTGACGAGTGACCGGAGACGGGCGACCGATGACCGGGGCCGGAGCAGTGACGATTACGCATTACGCTTCATTCCGCCACATGGCCCAGCGCTGCCGGAGCTGGTCGGCGTTCCAGCGGGCGGGCAGGTAGTCACCGCTGCTGGTAACAATAACGGCCTGCACGCCCTGAGGCACTGCGCCATAGGCCCGCTGAATGCGCTGGTTCAGGGCTGGTTGATAGAGCAGAATCGCCGAAATTTCGGTGAAGGGCAATGCTAATCCATCGTAGCCTAACCAGAGTGTGTCCATGCGGGTGGTGTATGTCCGTTGGCAGTTCGCAGTTGGCAGTGTTAGCTTGACTCTACCGTAGTGCGGACTTCAGTCCGCGTTGTGGCCGCTACATGCTTGCAACGGACTAACGTCCGCACTACGATTGTCTTCCTGGCGATAGCTTACTCATCCCCAAACGAAACGCCCAGGCTGCGCCCGCAGCGCACCAGGTCGCTGTGGGGGCGCACGGTTTTCAGGTGTCCGGTGGCCTCTGCCAGCGGCACCGTCACAATCTCCTGCGCCCGCAACGAGACCATTTCGCCAAAGACGCCGTTGGCTGCGGCTGCAACCGCCGCAGCCCCGAAGCGGGTGGAAAGCAGCCGGTCGTAGGGCGTAGGCGAGCCGCCGCGCTGAATGTGGCCCAGTACCACCACACGAGTCTCTTTGCCGGTGAGTTCTTCAAGCCTGCGGCCCACATAGTTGCCTACACCACCGAGCCGATCCCCAGTCACATAGAGCTGTGTGCCGTCTTCCGGGCGAGCGCCTTCGGCAACGACCACAATGCTGAAGGTGCTGCCGCTGGCGTCCCGTTCGCGCACCTTGTTAGCCACTAGCTCAATGTCAAACGGAATTTCGGGGATCAGGATAATATCAGCCCCGCCTGCCAGCCCGGAATGCAGCGCAATCCAGCCGGTGTGGCGGCCCATCACTTCCAGCACCATCACCCGGTTGTGGCTGGCCGCCGTGGTGTGCAGTCGGTCAATTGCGTCGGTCGCTACGAGCAGGGCGGTATCGAACCCGAAGGTGCGGTCGGTGCCCGCCAGGTCATTATCAATCGTTTTGGGCACCCCAATCACGGGTGCGCCCATTTTATAGAGTTCAAGAGCAATCCGCTGCGTGCCTTCGCCGCCGATGGTGATCAGGCCGTGCAGATCCAGTTCCTCGATTGAACGAACTGCCTGATGGTAAGGGTCTTGCTCCGGGGGGACATCCATGCGCCGTGGGCCGCCAAAATGGCCTCGATTAGTGGTACGCAGAATGGTGCCGCCACGGGGCAGTAGGCCGCGCACATCCGCCGCTGTTAACACCCGGTATGACTTCTCGCCGAGTAGCCCTTCAAAGCCGTCTTCAATACCCAGTACTTCCCAACCCATGCCGCAAGCCGCCTTCACCACTGCCCGAACAACTGCATTCAGGCCGGGCGCATCGCCGCCGCTGGTTAACACACCAATGCGTTTCGCCTTCTTCACTGCCATGCCCGCTCCTTACTGATATCCTCTCTCCCGGAGGTTGCAGGCCCAACATCGCCTGATTCTCAACCCATTATACTGTATCAAGCACGGTGCCAGTGCGTCATGCACGCTGTTCCACAGGCCACGAAAAGGTTTTCATCCGCAGATGACACAGATTGTGCAGATTACGCTGCTTTCAATCTGTGTCTTTGTGTCATCTGCGGGTAGAAGCAGGTGAACACAGACCCGTGTGTCAACGCTTGCGGGTTAAGTGAAGTGCTCCAGCTGCTGTCGCAGACTGCTGAGGAAGTGCCCGGCGTGAGCCTGGGTTAACACGCGCCCATCGTAAGCAAGCGTGATCAGCAGCACCGGGCGCACCGCCACTGCGTCGTCTATTACCACCGCCTGCCGTCTGGTGGTGCCCAGCAGCAGCGCCGCGCTCTGGCCGTGGGGCAGGTGGGCCGCGCCCATGTGGCCGCTGCCAGGGTGAATGGAAAATGTCGCCGCTGCTGGCTCACCCTGCTGCATGCTTTGCGATTGGCGCACCAGGCCTCGCAGCGTCAGGTCGCTCGCATCAGGCACCAGCACATCGGCCAGCAGCAGGTGCAGCCGCCGCCGCAGCACCACGCCGTCGTCGCTCCAGCGGGCGTTGAGCAGCGGCTGAGCGGGCAGCGTGGCAATGGCAGCATAGGCGATGCAAGCCAGTTCATCCAGCCGCAACCGCCGCCGCTCATACTCGGTGCGGTGCCGCGTGCAGTAGGCTACCACCGCGCCCATGTCCACCTGCACGGTGCTGGTTGCAACGGGAATGCGGAATTGAGAAGTGAGAGGTGAGAAGTGAGAGGTGAGAGGTTTGGGTAGTGCGGACTTCAGTCCGCGTGATGTTGCGTGGGCCAACACGAGGTTCGCCTCTACGGGTTCCGGGCCGACACGCTGGTCGGCCCCTATGGGTTCTGGATTCTCGGTTCTCGGTTCTTCCGCCATCGCTAAAATGTCGGCTTTGCGCACCAGACCGGCCCGCCCATTGCCAAGCCTGGCCAGGTCGAGCTGCATGGCGGCGGCGATGCGGCGGGCCAGCGGCGTGAGGCGGGGCTTGCGGGCGGCATCGCCAGGGGCAGCGGCGGCAGGCTCAGCCGGTGCGGCAGACGC
>JALONX010000744.1 GCA_025454695.1 Chloroflexaceae bacterium | reverse complement strand
ACTGCCTTGGCATTATTGACACAGTGAGCAACCTGAACGCTTCGTTCGCTGCGCTGATGCCGCTGGATGGCGAGATTGCCTTTATGTCCCAGTCGGGTGCTATGTGTACCGCCATTCTGGACTGGAGCAAACCCCAGGGCATTGGCTTTTCGCGTTTTGTGAGCCTGGGCAACAAGGCCGATATTGACGAAGTTTCCCTGCTGCAAGCCTGGAATCAGGACTCGCACAGCAAGGTCATTCTGGCTTATCTCGAAGCGATCAACAATGGGCCGGGCTTTATCGCCGCTGCCCGCGAGGTGACCAAAAACACGCCCGTGATCGCCATTAAAAGTGGCACCACCGCCGCCGGTACTCGTGCCGCTTCCTCCCACACTGGCTCGCTGGCCGGGAGCGAAGCCGCCTATGAGTCCGCCTTTTCCCAGAGCGGCATTATTCGCGCCCATTCTATGGGCGACCTGTTTGACCTGGCGCTGGCCTTTGCTTACCAGCCGCTGATGCAGGGCGAGCGGGTGGCGATTGTCACCAACGCAGGTGGCCCCGGCATTATCGCCACCGATGCGGTGGAGCGCAACGGCCTCAAAATGGCCGAGTTTAACCCGGAAACGGTGCGCTTTTTGCAAGAACGGCTGCCGCCAACCGCCAACTTCTTCAACCCGATTGACATCATCGGCGACGCCCGCAGCGACCGCTACCGCACCGGCCTGGAAGCGGCAGTGGCCGACCCGAACGTGGATGGGATTCTGGTGCTGCTCACGCCCCAGGCCCAGAGCGACCTGGTGGAAACGGTACAGGTGATTGTGGAATGCACCCAGGGTAAAGGCAAGTCGGTGGTTACCAGCTTTATGGGCGGCCAGAGTCTCGGCGAAGCCCTGCACCTGCTCAACCAGCACCGCATCCCCAACTACCCCTTCCCGGAACGGGCGGTGCAGGCCCTGGCGGCCATGGCTCGCTACCGTAAGTGGCAGCAGCAGCCCGCCCCCGACTATGTTTCGTTTGAGGTGGATAAGGGACGGGTGCGCAAGCTGTTTGACGAGGTGCGGGCCAGCGGGCGGGTAGAACTGGGCGAAATTGAGGCCCGCGAGGTGATGGAAGCCTACGGCATGCGCCTGCCCCAGAGCCGCCTGGCCCGTTCGCCCGACGAGGCGGCCCAGATCGCTTCGGAAATTGGCTACCCGGTGGTAATGAAGATCAGCAGCCCCGACATTCTGCACAAAAGCGACATTGGCGGCGTCAAAGTTGGTGTGGCCGATGCCGCCAGCGTGCGCGACAACTACGAACTGATCGAGTACCGCGCCCGCAAATATAGCCCCGACGCCCGCATCTGGGGCGTGCTGGTGCAAGAAATGGTGCGCAAGGGCCGCGAAATCCTGGTCGGCGTGAACCGCGACCCGCAGTTTGGGCCGCTGGTGGCCGTGGGCATGGGCGGCATTTATGTCGAGGTGCTGCGCGACGTGGCCTTCCGGCTAGCCCCGATCAGCCGCCAGGAGGTGACAGAGCAGCTACGCTCCATTCGCACCTTCCCACTGCTGCGGGGCGTGCGCGGCGATGCGCCCGCCGACATTGCCGCCGTTGAAGAAGTGGTGCTGCGGGTGAGTCAGCTGGTTACCGACTTTCCCGAAATTGTAGAAATGGACATCAACCCACTTGTCGTTCACAACAAAGGCGAAGGCGCAATCGTACTGGACGCACGGATCATTTTGCAATAATGTATGAAGTATGAATAATGATGTATGAATTAGGTGATTGTTCATACTTCATACCTCATCATTCATAATTCCAATGGGGGCAGCCATGGCGACGGTGTATGTTGCTTCTACAGAAACCTATGTTGGCAAAAGTGCGGTCTGTGTGGGTCTGTTAAGCCACATGCGCCGCGACGGCTTTCATGTCGGCTACATGAAGCCGGTGAGCGTGTCGGCCATCCACCGGCCCGACTCGGTGCTGGACGAGGACGCAGAATTTATCCGCAACACCTTTAAGCTCGACACGCCGCTCGATCAGATCGCCCCGGTGACAATTACTCCAGCGGTGATCGAATCGATTCTGCGCGGGCAAACGCCGAACCTCACCCGCAAGCTGAACGATGCCTATCTGGCTGCTTCCCGTGGCAAAGATGCGATGGTGCTGGAAGGCACCAACACCTGGTCGGAAGGCGCTCTGACCAATTTAACCGCCGACCAGGTCACTGACATGTTGCAAGCACCGGGCCTGCTCGTGAGTCGCTACCGCACCACGCTGGCGGTTGACACCATTTTGAGCGTGCAACGCTATGTGGGCGACCGGCTGCTGGGCGTGCTGCTCAACCAGGTGGAAGAAGACCAGGTGGATTTTGTGCAGAGCCGGGTGGTGCCCTTTCTGGAAGGGCGCAATATCCCTGTGTTCGGGGTGCTGCCCCAGGACTCGCTGCTGGCGGGCGTCACCGTCAACGAACTGGCCGACCATCTCGGTGGGCAGTTCATCGGCAACCGCGCCTGGTGCAGCAAAATGGTGGACTCGTTGATGGTAGGCGCGATGGGGGCCGAAGCGGGCCTTTCCTTTTTCCGCCGCCGCCCCAACAAAGCCGTTATCACCGGCGGCGACCGGGCCGACCTGCAACTGGCCGCCCTGGAGACAAGCACCAGCGTGTTGATCCTCACTGGTAGCATTCGCCCCGCCATGCAGGTGATTGACCGGGCCGAAGAGCGCCAGGTGCCCATCATTGTCGTCGCCGACGACACGCTGACCACCATCGAACGCTCTGAGTCGCTGTTTGGGCGCATCCGCTTCCACCAGAGCGCCAAGTTGCAGCGCTTTCTGGAACTGATGGATCAACACTTCAACTTCACGCGGCTGTACGAAGCCCTGGGCATGGTGGCGAGCTGAGCGAATTTTGCCACAGAGGACACAGAGGGCATCGAGAGAAGAAGACAGTTGGCAGTTGGCAGCTGGCAATCATCCGTCGGCTGCCTTAGCGTAATGCATAATTCACAAATAATCCGTCTACAAAGCCCTCTTACAGCGATATACATTGTCACCCCGAACGAAGTGAGGGGTCTTCACTGCACCACTGTGCAGATTCCTCCCTGCGGTCGGAATGACCTTGAGCGACACGACGTATCGAACGATTTTTATGTTAATCTCTCAGCGCTCTCGACAATGAAATGACCAACGACCAATCTCCAACCCCCAATCCCCAAACACCAGCAGAGTCCGAGCAGATCGGGCCGCTGCTGTTTGTGCCCAATGCCGACTACCCGTATCCATTTGATGTGCCGGTGCCGCCGCGCTTCTGGATGGAGGAGCAGACCGGGGCACTGGCCGATGCGGTGGAAACTTACATGAATGGTGAGCGGCTGAAGCCGGAGCAGCTGAACCTGATCAAAATCTACCTGCGCCAGTACCTGGAGCGGGCCGTGATGACCGGCGACGCCAACCGCAACAAAAATTTGGGCCGGGTTGAAAAGCTGCGCACCACCAGCGACATTGAACAATTCGCCGAAGAACTGGCCGAATGGGGCGTCGAAGCATTCTGAAGATAAACGCAGAGGCGCAGAGACGCAGAGATGCAGAGGCGCGGGAGCTGTGGGAGTTGTGTCACAACTCCACAACTCCACAACCCGACACTGAGTTTTCAGCCTTCAACCTTTCATAATTCATAACTCATACTTCATAATTCGTTGATGTACGCCACGTTCC
>JALONX010000743.1 GCA_025454695.1 Chloroflexaceae bacterium | reverse complement strand
CCAGCCGCCCGATGCCGACCCCCACGTGTTACATGTGGACACGGGCGGCGGGCGCTTTGACCACCACAACGAGCAGGGTTACGACACCTGCGCGGCAGAACTGGTGCGGCAAGCGATTGCCCCCAACGACCCGGTGTTGGAACGGATTACCGCCCAGGTGACCCGGATTGACCAGGCTGATGTTCCTCGCAATAAACGTGCCGTCTTCTTCAACGTCACCGATCTGATCAACGGCTACAACAGCCTCTTCCCCAACCGGCCCCACCACGTGGCCGAGGCTATGATGCCCAATTTCGATGCCTGGTATGAACACGAAGCCCGCCAGATGCGCCTGGAACGGGCCTTTTCCCGGCGGCTCGAATTTAGTACGCCGTGGGGCCTGGGCATTGCCATGCAGAGCGAAGAGGGTGCGTCGAGTCGGCTGGCCTTTCAGCAGGGCGCGGTGCTCTATGCCTACCGCGACGGGCGGGGCTACATGGGTATTGCCGCCCAGAGCCGTTCCCATGTAGATTTAGAGCCAGTCTACCGGGCATTGAAGCGGGTGGACGGCGAGGCCGACTGGTATTTACACCCCAACCACCGCCTGCTGCTCTGCGGCACGCCCAAAGCGCCGCCGCGCCACTACTCACATCTCTCGCTGGAAGAACTGGTGGATGTGATCACCGGCCAGCACCACCGCCGCTGAAATTTCACCGCCGAGGCCGCAACGAGCGCCAAGAGGCTTTTAGTTTTCTGTCTTCTTTGCGTACTCGGCATACTCAGCGGTGCGTATGCACACAACACAAAGCCCGGCCTGTTGTGCAACAGTGCCGGGCTTTGCTGTGGTGAGCGGGAAGTTATAGTAGTTTGCACATCGGTTGAGCCAGCACCATGTGATTTTTCCGCATACCAGTGCTGTGTCAATCTGCAATCTGCGATCAGTCAGTCTGCAATCTGCAATCTGCTTAGGTTAGTCGGTGGGTGGCTCAAGCACGCGGGCCAGGGTTTGCAGGGCGCGGTGTTGCAGAGCTTTGACTGCGCCTTCGGTGCGCCCCAGGCGCTGGGCTACCTCCTGCACCGAGAAGTTCTCGATAAACCGCAGCCAGATCACCATGCGCTGATGTTCGGTGAGGTGGGCCAGGCTGCGGTGCAGCTCCTCGCGGGCCATTTGCACGTCAACCGTGCCTTCCGGGCCGTCGCACAGGTCGCTCCAGGCCTCTAGCGGCAGGTGCGGGCGCTTTTGCTGCCGCCGCAACAGGTCAATGGTGCGGTCGCGGGCAATGCGGTAGAGCCATGCCGAAATGGGCCAGCCCCGATCCTCGTAGCGATCCATACTTTCAAGCATGCGTAGAAACACCTCTGCCCGCAGGTCTTCGGCAACTTCGGCATCGCCCACTCGGTAGTAGATGTAGCGGTAGATTCCTGGTGAGTAGCGTTCATAAATTGTCGCCAGGGCATTGGGGTCAGAAGCTTTGGCACGGGTAATCAGTTCATTGTCGGTGCTGGTGGGCGTGAGCATGGGTTTCCTCATTGCCGACGGGGCCGGTAGAAGTATGATAGGTAGATGCATGGCCCGTCACTTGTGCAGAGTATAGCACCCGAGATGCGCTACGGAGGTGATGCTTTGGTTATGCGTCCGTGAAAGATGCGTTAAGCGGTTGGAATGTGCTACAATGCAGGAACAGGCAATTGTGAGTGAGAAGTAATGACTGAGTAAACAAAAGTAAAACTAGTTCCGGTGGCAACCATTGGGTCTGCTGCTGGTGTAGTTCTGCTTTGAATACGAGGAGTAGGTGCAGTGCGAGATATGTTTTCTGTCCCGACAGACGATATTTTTCTGCGTGGCCGGAATGATGCGATTGAATTGTTGAAGGCATGGGCTGGTACATCATTGGCATTTGCGGTTGCCCAGGCGGGTGGCAACATTCTGAGTGGTAATTTCTGGTTGCTGCTGTTGCCCATTGCCGCTGCCACATGTGGGATTGGCTTTTTGCTGCATGAATTAGCGCACCGGGTGGTGGCACGCAATTATGGCGCACAGGCCCATTTTATTGCTAACAACGGCTGGCTGCTGATCTCGATTGTGCTGGCCTTCACCGGCTTTTTTATTGCCGCGCCGGGGGCGGTGTGGCACCGGGGCTACCTCACCAAAATGCAGGGCGGCCTGATTGCGCTGGCCGGGCCAGTGACGAACCTGGTGCTGGCGCTGCTTTTTCTGGCTCTGGCCCTGCTTGCGCCCGTCGGGTGGTTAGGGCTGGTGGGTGCAGTAGGTTTTAGAATCAACGCCTGGCTCGGCCTGTTTAACATGATCCCGTTTGGCCCGTTTGATGGTGCGAAAGTATTGGACTGGGACTGGCGCGTGTTCGCCGTTACCGTGGCGGCTGGGCTGTTCCTGGTGTTTGTGCTGCCGCAGGCTATTCGTATTTAACGCGTGACGCGTGACTCGTGACGAGTGAGACATGGAGTATACGCCCTCCTCTCTAATCCCTGATCGCCCATCTCCAATCGCTCATCTCCAATCGCTCATCGTCAGGCTCTCTGTGCCTTCTGTGTCTCTGTGGCAAAACTAAAGGAGAAGCATATGCGAACGCCGATTCTGGCTGGCAACTGGAAGATGTACAAGACCGTTGGCGAGGCGGTGGAACTGGTGGAAGGGCTGCTGGCGGGGCTGGAACATGGCGCTGCTGGGCGGGAAGTGGTGGTGTGTCCGCCGTTTACCGCGCTCTACCCGCTGAGCGCCCTGCTGGCTGAAACACCCATTGCCCTGGGGGCGCAAGACATGTATCCCGAGGTGCAGGGGGCCTTCACGGGGGCCATTTCGCCCGTCATGTTGAAGGATGTTGGCTGTCGCTATGTCATCATCGGCCACAGCGAGCGGCGGCAGTTGTTTGGTGAAACCGACGAGAGCGTGAATCGCAAGCTGAAAGCGGCGCTGGCCCACGGGCTAAAGCCGATTATGTGTGTGGGCGAAAGTAAACCGCAGCGCGATTCGGGTCAAGCCGAGCCGGTTGTGGTGGGCCAGGTGCGGGCCGGGCTAGAAGGACTCACGGCGGAGCAGATGCAGAGCCTGGTGATCGCTTACGAGCCGATCTGGGCGATTGGCACCGGCGACACCGCCACGCCCGCCGATGCCCAGGCCATGCACGCCGCCATTCGGGCCACGCTGGTAGAACTTTACGGCAGCGAGGTTGCCGAGGGCCTGCGCTTGCAGTATGGCGGCAGCGTCAAGCCAGATAACATTGATGAATTGATGGCTCAGCCCGATATTGACGGCGCACTGGTGGGCGGCGCGGCGCTCAAGGCCGATAGTTTTCTTCGTATCGTTAAATTCCAGTAAGTAACACCTGGCGGCTTGGTGCCTCTGAGCCGCCGGGTTTTCATCCCACGCCACAGCTCTGGTGCGCGTGCGGCACCCCAACCATGCTTGAAATAGCAATAATCCTCGTCCTGGTAGTTGCAAACGGTCTTTTTTCCGGCACTGAACTGGCAATTGTTTCGGCCCGCCGTGGGCGCTTGCAGCAGAGCGCCGAAGATGGCAGCGCGGGTGCGGCGGCGGCCCTGCGCCTGCAGGAAGACCCCAACCGCCTGCTGGCCACCGTGCAGATCGGCATCACACTGATTGGCACCCTCACTGGTGTGTTTGGCGGTTCCAGCATTGCTACTATTCTCGCGGCCTACATCGCCGATGTTCCCTACATTGG
>JALONX010000742.1 GCA_025454695.1 Chloroflexaceae bacterium | reverse complement strand
CCGCCGCATGTTGCGCAGGCGAAAAGCGTAATCCAACAGCAGCTGCAAAGCGTCGCGCCCATAGCCCCGCCCCCAATAGGCCTTGTCGCCAATGCCGATGCCCAGTTCGCAGGTGCGGCCCGTTTCATCAATATTGAACAGCCCACATTGGCCGATAACGACACCATCAGTTTCAATCACAAAGTTGGCCCCATTGCGCCCACCCTGGCCTGCCTCGCGTTCAAAATCGGCCTGAAGCCGCTCCAGCGATTGGGGGATGGGCGGGTCGCCGCCGCCCGCCAGTTCCACTTCCAGATCGTTGTTAAATTGCCACAGGCGTGGCAAATCTGCCCTGCTAATGGCTCGCAATGTTACATGGTTTCCCCTGAGCATGCCTTTGTCCTTTCCGGGTAAAATATGTGCAGAAGGTGTGCGATCTTGCCCACTTCAGCCGTTCTTACTATGAGAGCACGTCACCGCGTGACGGCTCGTCGTAGCTTTGCTGGTTAAAATGCGCTCTACACGGTGCATATAATCGCGTGCCTGGCCCCTTTCCCCTTATGAACAACCTTTCAACCACCATACAAGGTCAGCCTTCCGAACGCCGCTGGCTCATTCAGTTTCTTACCATTTTTGTCTGGAGCAGCATCGCCGTGGCGCTTTTCGCCGGTGCGATTTTTGTGGTTTCCTTCTCGGTAGCGGCGGGGCTAACGGCGGCCTTTATCGCCTTTTGTGCCGGGGTGCTGGCGTGGGCGCGGGCACTCGCACGCCATGGGCAGATCGAGCGAGCGGGCGTGGTGCTTTTTATAATGAATCTTGTTTCGGGTGTCAGCATTACCCTATTCATTCCCAGTGCTATGCCCGCCGTGATTTGTGCTCCTCTGGCTGCGGTGGTGATCACCGTGCCCTACCTGAGCCGGGCCACGTTGCGCCGCCTGCTCCCGCTGGCCTGGCTCAGCGCGATTGTGATGGTGCTGCTCGCAAACTATGTGCAGCTCTTTCCGCCTGCCCCCTGGTTGAACGGCATTCCCTTGCTGGTGGGGGTGAGCAGCGGCATTGGCATGGTGCTGCTGATGCTACAACGCTACCACGAACGCCTGATGAGTTTACTCGATTCGGCTAACCATGCCAACAGCGCCCTGCGTGATGCCCAGACAGGGCTGGAAGCAACCGTGGCCGCCCGCACCGCTGCCCTGCAAGAGCGAGAAAAGCGCTTTCGGGCCATTTCCGAGATGACCTCCGACTATGTTTGCCGCCTGCATGTGGTTGAGGGCGATGTGATTCTTGATTGGGTTACGGAAGATCCCTTTACCCGCATCACCGGCTACAGCCTGGCAGAACTGGAAAGCTACGGTGGCTGGCGTAGCATGTTTTACCACGAAGACCGCCATATGCTGGAAGAAGGCATGCGGGTGTTGCTGCGGGGTGAAATTTATGTTGCCGAACAACGTATCATTACCCGGCAGGGCGAGATGCGCTGGCTGCTGCACTATGCCCGCCCCGAGTGGGACGAACAGGGCCAACGCATTACGGCGATTCTAGTTGCAGCACAAGATATTACCTCGCGTAAGCAGCACGAGCAGCAGATTGAGCGGCTGGCCTACTACGACCCGCTCACCGGCCTGGCCAACCGGCGGCTGCTGCACAACCGACTTACGACCATGCTCCACGATGCTAACCAGCACAATGGATCGCTGGCGGTGCTGTACCTTGACCTGGATCGCTTTAAGGCCGTCAACGACACCCTTGGCCACGATGTTGGCGATGAATTGCTGGTGCAGGTGGCCGAGCGGCTGCGGGCCTGCGTGCGCACCAGCGACGTGCTGGCCCGCCTGGGCGGCGATGAGTTTGCGGTGTTGCTGCCCGACGCCCACGAAGGGCAGGCGGCCATGGTCGCCCGGCGCATGCTCGAACAGCTCGATCCAGCCTTCACCGTGCGCGCACAGACCATGCATGTGAGCGGCAGTATTGGGGTGGCCTGCTACCCCCGCGACGGCGTGTTGATGGGCGACCTGTTTCAGCATGCCGATATTGCTATGTACCGAGCTAAGCTGCGGGGCGGCCAGTACCAGCTCTATCACCCCAGCATGCACACCTACCGCCAGGAACAGTTGCAGTTGGAAGCCGAACTACGGCAGGCGATTGATGCTGACGAACTGACCCTGCACTTCCAACCCATTCTTGACCTGCATACGGGAACGTTGCAACGGGTGGAAACGCTGGTGCGCTGGCCCCACCGGACGCGGGGGCTGGTGCCGCCGGGCCAATTCATCCCCATGGCCGAAGAAAGCGGACTCATTCGCCCGCTGGATCGCTGGGTGGTGCGGGCCGCCCTCGCGCAAGCGGCTCATTGGGTCAGTAGCGGCCAGCCCCGCCATGTGGCCATTAACCTCTCGGTGCATTCACTGCAAGATGGCGATATGGTTGAGTATGTCGCCCTCGACGACTTTGGCAGTGGCTATGCCTCGCTGAGCTACCTCAAGCAGCTTCCCGTGGACATCATCAAGGCCGACCGTTCGTTTGTGCAGGGCATTGGCCGCGACCAGAAAGACGAAGGGGTGTTGCAGGCGCTGCTGGCCCTGGGCAAGGGCCTTGGACTCACTATGGTGGCCGAGGGCGTGGAACAGGAGGAACAACTCGCCTGGCTGCGGCAGGCGGGCTACGACCAGGCCCAGGGCTTCCTCCTCGGGAGGCCTGCCCCGGCGGAGGCACTGGCGGTTGTGTGACCGCAAAAAACGCAGAGACGCAGAGGTGCAGAGGCGCTGAAATCAATGTAACCCATTGTAGAGACGCCCCGCCGGGGCGTCTCTACAATGCCCGCGGTGGTGCATCAATGAACCACCATGCCATCACCAACAATGCACTACATTGCGCTATCGTTGCACGATACACTGCGTGTGGCGGACGCCTATAGATAGCGAAGTGCAAACTACTCCCAAAATGCCTTCAGAAATCGCTCAGGTGCTATTCTCCGCCCCAAACCCATAGCGCAGGTGCCGCACCAGGTTGGGGTAAAACGGCGCTTGTCCCAGGATACGGGACATGGCCCAGGCAAACGGGTTTTTGGCGAGGCGACTCACCAGTTCAGGCATTGTTAGAAACGGGACGCACTCAACCAGACGCAGCCCTCTCACCTACCGCTCCAACCCGTGGGGGTCGCCTACGCCCCAGACTAGCTCAACCTGGGCACCCTGCACGGTGCCAGGCGCGACACCAGCTGCACCATGGCCTGGCTGTAGCCATCAAAGATGACCTCACCATGGGGAAACTGGCCTGTCATGCGGCGCAACAGCGCGACGATGTCCTGCTCGTGCAGGTACATCAGCAGGCCCTCGCCAACTACAGAGTCCAGGGCCTTGCCATAGAGCGTGGCGAGATAGGTTGCTTTGGCAGCGTGGATGAGGATTTTGGGGGTGGTCATTGGTGGTGTTGCCACTTGCCCTACCGCTTGAACGAGCGAGTCGGGAATGGAATGGCATTTTCATTGCCTCAGGCATGGTTTCAGATGATACAAACGAACGTTACAGTTTTAGTACAAACAGCACGTTACCAAAGGTTAATCCTGTACATCCTGTAAATCCTGTCAGAACTTTGCCTCAGTGCTCTATTCACAACGTTGTCTTGCATTGAGTTTCAGTGTCACCCCGAATGAAGTGCGGGGTCTTTAATGCCCTGCGGTGCAGATTCCTCCCTGCGGTCGGAATGACAATGTACTTCAAGGAGCAGCGAAGGCGGCCCATTGTGGTTATGCCCGTGGCCAGGCACGATGGCCTGACTCTCACCTTCAAGATTGTTCCAGCACCACGCCGTCCTCCTCCCCAAACTACACCCGCCCCCGCGCCCGCAGCTCGGTTGAAGAAATGTCCATGCGGAAGTGGGACTCAGGGATGGGGCTGAACAGATCGGCTACGGCGGGCGGCAACGCAATGTCGGCCAGGGTGAGAAAACGCCCCTCGGCCACCCGCCCCGCCACCAGAAAGCGGCAGCCCGCTGCCCGCACCTGGCCCAGCGCCGCCAGCATCGCGCCCTCGCCGCCGTAGTAGCGCGGGGCCAGCAGCCGCACTGCGGTGTCGTAGCCCACTACAAAGGCGCTCCCCGGAAATAGCGCCGCCTTCTCGCTAAACAGTGGCACCCGCGACAGCAGCAGCGTGTGCTGGCCTGCAAACTGGCTCGCCCGCCGCAGCACTTCGTCTTTGGGCAGTGTGCCTTTGTCGGCGTTCACCACCGGGAGTTCAAACAGCGGCGGTAAGCCTGTGATGGCGGCAGCGGCGGCCACCAACCCCAGGTGGCCCGCATGCAGCGGGTTAAACGAACCGGACAGAATCGCCCCCCGCAGGTGCGCATCGGACTTACAGCGCCCATCCGTGTGTATGGCGAGAGTGCGAATGCTTCCCGCCAGCAGGGCCGCCAACATGGGGAGCAAATCGGGGGGCAGGGAAGGCTGGTTGCGTATTGTTTCCATGGTGCGGTATCCGTTCTGGCAGTGGAAACTACCCGTTCAGGGCGTTGATTCAGCTTTCCTGAAGCAGCATACTGAATACGTGTTCTTGTTCACAAGCTCAGCTAGTAGCAGCACCATCTGTCAACGACGACGCCTGGTGGCGTAGCCACGCCCGCTCACATGGTGATTCGGGTGTTCTGGTGCGGCAACATGTGTGACAGGTGTTGCGACAAAAAATTCGTGAAATTTTCTACGTAACTCGCACCAGTACTATGCACACAGAGATGCTGACCATGTGCAGCAACTATACCATATGAGGAGCCAAAGGAGCGACTGCATGTACGATGTGCTTGTGCTGGGCGGCGGCCCGGCTGGGGTGGTTGCGGCGCTGCGGGCGCGGGAACTGGGCGCAAGCGTGGCGCTGGTGGAGCGGGGGCGGCTGGGCGGCAGCTGTATCAACGATGGCTGTGTGCCCATGCGGGGCCTGGCCAAAGCGGCCCGCCTGGTGCGCGACGCGGCCCAATGTGCCGACTACGGCCTGACGGTGTTGCAACCACGGGTGAATTTCCGCCGCCTGCTGGAGCAGGTAAACGGCATTGTAAGCGAGGTTCACGACAACAAAGAGCTGGCCGCCAATCTGCGGCAGGCCGGGGTGGAGCTGTTTGAAGAAGCCGGGGCAGCCGCGTTCACGGGCGAACATCGCATTGCCCTCGCCAACGGCACCACGCTGGAAGCGGAGAAGTTTATCATCTGCACGGGTGGTCAGGCCCGGCGGTTGCCCTTTCCCGGCAGCGAACACACCCTCACCGCCAGCCAACTCTGGTCGTTGCCGGAGCTGCCCCGTTCGGTGGTGGTGGTGGGCGGCGCGGCCACCGGCTGCCAGCTGGCCTCGGTGCTGGCGGCCTTTGGCAGCAGCGTGATGCTGATAGATGTGAACCCGACGCTGCTGGCCAGCGCCGATGAGATGCTGGGCCGGGAGCTAACTGGCGCATTCCAGCAGCGCGGCATCGAGGTCGTCACCGGCATTGGCGGGATTGAGCGGGTAGAACGGGAACATGGCGTGCTGCGCGTGATCTACAGCCGTGGCGGCGAAACATTTGACAGCCAGGCGGAGGCGGTGTTTGTGGCGGCGGGCTGGCCCGGCAACACGGAAGAACTGAACCTGGCAGCGGCCCATGTGCGCACCGAGCGGGGCTACATCGTGGTAGACGAGCATTTGCAGTCGTCGGTGCCACATATTTTTGCGGCGGGTGATGTAAACGGGCGCACCATGCTGGTGCAAAGCGCCGACCACCAGGGGCGCATCGCTGCCGAAAACGCGGTGCTCGGGGCTAGCCGCAGCTTTGCCCGCCCGGTGGTGCCCTATGGCGGCTTCACCGACCCGGAGTATGCCAGCGTGGGGCTGACCGAGGCCCAGGCCCGCGCCGCCCACAACTGCGCCATCACCATCGTCCCCTACACCGACCTGGATCGGGCCGTGATTGACGGGCGCACCAGGGGCGCGTTTACAGCTTTGCCGTCAACTCCGGGACCACGGTGAACAGGTCACCGACCAGGCCGATATCCGCCACCTGAAAGATCGGGGCATCTTCGTCCTTGTTGATGGCGATGATGGTCTTGGAATCCTTCATGCCCGCAAGGTGCTGGATCGCGCCGGAGATGCCGACCGCGAT
>JALONX010000741.1 GCA_025454695.1 Chloroflexaceae bacterium | reverse complement strand
CAATCAGCAGCAGCATGGCGGGCACACTGAAGAGCAGCAGGCGATAGGCGTAGGGGTAGAGGTGCAGGCCCGAGGCCAGCAGCGCCAGCAGGTTCGGCGTGACCAGGAACAGCAGCCAGGGGCTGCGCTTGAGCGCCAGCGCCCCCGCCCCAATCAGAAAACAGGCAATCGCCACGCCTGCCGCATGATTCTGGAAGCCCGCCGGGTTTTGAAAGGGCTGAAAAAAGGCATCTACAAACCAGAGTATGTCGGCCATGGAGCGAGGCGGGAGCGGCATAAAACGGTCATTCCAGAAACTGTTGAGCACGCTGTTGGCCCGAATGGGCTGAAGCGAGATGACATACAGCGCCGCCAGACTCACAGCCCAGGCCAGCCCGATGGCAGCCAGGCCCGCCAGTTGCCGCCACTGCCGGGCCAGCAGCGCCAGCAGGGCCAGGCTCAGCCCCACGCCACCCAGCACAAACAGCACCGGGTGCGAACACCACATGGCCAGCGCCCCCACCAATGCCAGGGCCAGGCCGTTGCGCCAGTTCAGGCCGCGCTCCTGCACCCCCAGCACCACCACGTAGATCAGCAGCACCAGGGCCATGTCGCTGCTATACTGCTTCACCTCCGAAGCGTAGTAGACCAGCGGTTCCAACAGGGCAAACAGGGCCAGCGCCACCAGCATGCCCACGGGTGGCAGCAGCTGCCGCGCCACCATGTAAAACAGGGGCAGCGCCGCCAGGCTGGCCAGCAGTGGCACCAGGCGCAACGCAAATTCGCTGGTGCCTAGCGCCTGCACCGCCAGCCATTGCAGCAGCAGAAAGCCCGGCGGCGCGGCCTGCGCAAAGTCCAGCGGCTGGAACAGCAACTGGTCGAGCGGGCGGCGGGTGATGTTCAGGGCCAGAAAGGCCTCATCAATCCAGAGCGCCCGGTTGGCCAGGTATTGGGCGACGCGAATACTCGCCCCAAAGCCTATCAGCAGCCAGGGCAACCAGCGCCAGGCCAGCAAGCCTTCCATGATTGACCGGAGACCGGAGACCGGAGACCGGAGACCGGAGACCGCAGACTGTAGACCAGAGCCTGATGATTGATGATTGTGTGGACTCATTGATTGGATATTTAAGTTTGACGATTGATGATTGACGTTGCTCGTCAGGGGGCGCGAAGCGCTTTTGACGAGTGACGAGTGCCTGACGGCTGACCGGAGACGGAAGACAAGGTGACAAGGTGACAAGGTGATCGATGTCGCAGCCTTCAGCCTTTGCATACGTTTCACGTTTCACGTTTCACGCAGTGCCCGCTATGGTACAATTTTTCTAGCGTCCACATGTACAGATGAACGAAACCGTGACCCAACACCAACTGCACCTTGCCCACGGCACCCTGCCGCTGCCCACCTTTCTGCCCGATGCCACCCTGGGGGTGGTGCGTACCCTCGACTCGCGGGATGTAGGCGAGGCGGGCATTCGCGGGCTAGTGATGAACGTTTTTCATTTAATGCAAAAGCCTGGCTCCTCAACTATTCAGGCGTTGGGTGGGCTGCACCGCATGGCGGCCTGGGATGGCCCCATTGTCACCGACTCGGGCGGCTTTCAGGCCTACTCGCTCATCCGCCAGAACCCCAAAATGGGTCGCCTGAGCGACCAGGGCATCACCTTTCAACCGGAAGGGGCCGAGCGCAAGTTTCAGCTCACGCCGGAAAAGAGCGTGCAGCTGCAACTCAGCTACGGGGCCGACGTGGTGATCTGTCTGGATGACTGCACCCACGTGGACGATAGCCTCGCCGAGCAGCAGCTTTCGGTGCAGCGCACGGTGCGCTGGGCCAGGCGCTGCAAAGACGAATTTGAGCGCCAGCTGCGGCAGCGCCGCATGGCCGTGCGCCCGCTGCTGTTTGGCGTGGTGCAGGGTGGCAACCACCCGGAACTGCGCCGCCAGTGCGCCGAGGCCCTGCTGGAGATCGGTTTTGATGGCTTTGGCTACGGTGGCTGGCCCCTGGATGGCCAGGGCAACCTGCTCGCCGAAACGCTGGCCTACGTGCGCGAATTGATTCCGGCGGAGTTCCCGCTGCATGCGCTGGGGGTGGGCCAGCCCCAGAACGTGGTGACATGTGCCCGCATGGGCTACGCCATTTTCGACAGTGCCATGCCCACCCGCGACGCGCGGGGCGGGCGGCTCTACCGCTTCAGCAGCGATCCGGCCAGCGCTGGCTTTCGGCTGGCGGGCACATGGTACGAGTATCTCTACATCAACGACGCCAAACATATTAAAACCGACACGCCGCTTTCGCCCGTTTGCGATTGCCACACCTGCCGCAACTACAGCCTGGGCTACCTGCACCACCTTTCTAAAGTCGGCGACACGCTCTTTCTGCGGCTGGCTACCATCCACAACCTGCGCTTTATGAGCCGCTTGATGGAACTGCTGGCGGTTGACAATAGAACAAAAGTTTGATACCTTCACCATATCAAACGCTTGTTCTGTTAATGCAGGTAAAGGAGGAGTTCGATGACTGAAGTGGTGACGGGCTTTGTGCCGGTTGAAGGCGCACAGCTCTACTACGAAGTGGCTGGCCGTGGCCCGGCGGTGGTGCTGCTGCACGCTGGCGTTGCCGACAGCCGCATGTGGGAAGCCCAATTTGAAACCTTCGCCCGGCAGTTCCGGGTGCTGCGCTACGACCAGCGGGGCTATGGTCGCTCGTGTACTGAGCCGGTGAGTTTTTCTAACCGCGATGACCTGCTGGCCGTGTTGCGCCACGTCGGCATCGAGCGGGCGGCGTTGATTGGCAATTCCCGTGGGGGGCAGATTGCGTTGGACTTCGCCCTTGAATACCCGACGTATGTGAGCGGGCTGGTGCTGGTGGCGGCAGGCATGAGTGGTTTTGCCTTTGAGGAGAGCGAGGAAACCAGCAAGCTGGAACCACTGTTTGCCGAGATCGAGCGTATGGAAACGGAGATGGAGCGGCTGCAAGCGGCGAAGGAGTGGGAAACCCTGGCCGACCTGGAGGTGGCCATGTGGGCCAGCGGGCCGTTTCAGCCCGCCGAGCGTGCCCCAGCAGCCCTGCGCCAACAGCTGCGCACGATGATCCTCGATAACTACCGTAATCACACTGGCGGAGCACAGCCACGCCCGCTGAACCCGCCCGCCGCCGGACGCCTGGCCGAGGTGCGGGTGCCGGTGCTGGTGCTGGCAGGCGAGCTGGATGAACCCGCCACCTTGCTGATGGGTGATGGGCTGGCAAACGGTATCAGCGGGGCGGGTAAGATCGTGTTTCCTGACACCGCCCACATGATCAGCATGGAACGCCCGGAGGAATTTAACCGGCTGGTGCTGGAATTTTTGGGGCAGGTGTAAATGACACCGAATGAATTCGGCGTCTAATTCGCTCCAACGCGATGAATCGCGTTCAGGGTTTGGCTGATTGATGAAAATGGTTAATTGACCTGGCATGGCCATGTCCAGTGTGATCAATGCAAAGATCTGTCAGGTGCCGCGAATACGGCATTATTAAGCGTAAAACTGGCTGCTGTGGTACCTGATAGTTCAGGCACTGTACAACACCGCAACCGACTACATTCAGCGTCTAGCCCCGTGCAACGCGATATATCGCGTTCACAATATAGGGGTAGAATGATGGTTGTCAACACTATTTCTGTATAGCCACTTGAAACACGCTTATGGGAATTTACGTTTTTATGCGGATACCATT
>JALONX010000740.1 GCA_025454695.1 Chloroflexaceae bacterium | reverse complement strand
TTCAAGAAAAAACCAAAAAGCAAATCCAATCGGTCGCAGGCATTATCTTGAATGAAGTGAATATTAAAGATATAACCTTTGTCGATGATGAGTCCGGTCTTTTGGTGAAAAGCGCCAAAGCCAATTTCAAAACTTCCGCTAACGATGAAGATTGTTAAGCAAATCACAAATACTGTAGTTATAATGCCTTGCACAATCAGCAACGCGCGCCAATTTGGCAAGAATTGCGCTATAAGATTGCCAAGTTCAGGGTGGGATGTTGTCATAAGATGTCCTTTTGTTTGTCTTACGTCTGCTACTGGGCCAAATCAACAAACGTAGCGATAGCACGCTTATCTTACAAGAAAGCCGTAACAATTGTGTAACCACGCCCATCATTGAAGGACGGTAATACGTTCCGTGCTGAAAAACAGGAGAGCAGCAGAGGTGCTCCTCCGCTGCTCTTGTAATACATTTAGGAGATGAATTCCACACGACAACCAGAAACGAATCTCCAATCGCTCATCACCAGGTTCATCCAGCGGGAACCACCCGCCGCGCCACCGCCGTCCCCCGAAAGAGTAGCGCCGACCCTAGCCCGGCCAGCACGGCGATGATGCCCGCCAGCACAAAGACGTTGCGCACGCCCAGCCAGGCCCCAAAAATCCCAGCAAAGGCCATGGAAAGCAGGCCAGCCGTGGAGATGAGCGTGTTGAGGGCCGCGCCGACTCGCCCGCGCACCTCGTCGCTCACCGTCGTCTGGGTGAGCGTGGCGATGGAAGCCTGAAGCGGCGTCATAAACCAGCCGACGGCGAAGAGGATCAGGGCCAGTTGCCACGGCGCTGTGATCAGCGCTATCAGCGCAACCAGTGCCCCCAGCGCCAGCATGGCCACACTGACGATGCTGGTGGGCCGGAAGCGCGTCGCCAACAGGGCAACCAGGCCGCCGCTGAGGATCATCGAAGCGGTTTGCGCCCCTTGCAGCCCGGCGAACCATGTTTCGGGCACCCGCAGGTCGTTCACCACCAGCGGCACCAGCAGCACGTTCACCGCGCCAAAGCCCAGCATGGCCACGCCTGCCGCCACCAGCACCCCCAGCAGCACCCGCGAGCGGGCAATCAGCCCCAGGCCGGTTCGCAGTTCACCCAGCACCACCCCAACGCTGGCCAGGTTGGCGGGCCGCTCCCGTTTCGGCACCCGCAGCAGCGCAAGCAGCCCCACCGAGACAAAGAAGGTCAGTGAGTCGATGGCGAAGGCGATCCAGGGGGCCTGTAACATGGCAAACAGCACCCCTGCCGCTGCCGTACCCAGCAACCCGGCGATGATCTGGCTGGTCTGGTTTAGCGAATTGGCTGCCAGCAACCCCGCCTCTGGCACCAGATTTGGAACCAGCGCACTGCGGGCGGGCAGGAAAAAATCGCCCACCAGGGCCTGCAAAAAGCCAAGCAGATAGAGCAGCCAGAGCTGTTCTGCCGTAGCGACCAGGATGAAGCCCAGCACCAGCAGCCCCCGCAGCACATCGGAGATGATCATCAGCCGTTTGCGATCCCAACGATCCACAAATACGCCCGCCAGCAGGCCGAAGACCACCTGGGGCACCGCCATCACAATCGCCATTGTGGCCACCGCCGCCACCGAGCCGGTGAGCTGGTTCACCAGAATCAGCAGGGCCATGTCGGCCAGGGCATCGCCAAACACCGAGATCGTCTGGCCGAGCCAGAGCAGCCGGAAATCGCGCAGCTTCAGCAGTTGCCGCATGGTCATTGGGTGCTCCTTTTTTGCCACAGAGGGCACAGAGGGCACAGAGGATTGACGATTGACGATTGACGATTGGCTAAATTGCGCATCACGCATTACGCATTACGCATTACGTTTTACGTTTTACGTTTTACGCAAAGGTTTTTAGTTCTTCTCTGTGTGCTCTGTGTTCTCTGTGGCTAAAGCCTTCTCCGTGCCCTCTGTGGCAGATTCTGCCTGCTCTTCCACCAGGGGATGGAGGGCGATGGTGAGGCCGTAGAGGTGCCCGTCCTCGTCCATGTCGGGGGCTTGCTCTTCGTGGCGCAGCAGTTCACCCAGTTGCTGCAACAGCTCCTCGGCCCTGGCCCGGCTCAGCCGCATGATTTTGCGCCCAAAAATGAGCTGTTTTCGTTGAGTGTCTTCCTGGCTCAGGTCAATCAGCCCGGCTTCGACACTACGGCTGAGGTCGTGGCGGGCGTTGTCGAAAAGGGCGGAGGCGACCGTATCAAACGCTTCGCTGCTGCCAGAGGGGGAGAGCGTGAGCAGTTTGCTGTCCAGGCCAAAGTTGTAGGCCACCGCCCGGTACTGCTTTTCAATAATGCCCGACACGATGCGCGTTTCCACCACCCGAATGAGTCCCCGTTCTTCTAACTGGTTGACGTGGTAGTAGAGCTTGGTCTGGGGCAGCTGCATGGCGGCGGCCAGCTGTTTGACAGTGCGAGGCTCCGGCAGCAGCAGTTCCAGCAGCCGCATGCGAAGCGGGTCAGAGATGACCTTCAGCGTCTCCAGGTCATCAATCACAAAGTTGGCAGCTGGCTCGCCCGACCCTTGCGTTTTATTTTCATCCATTGTTGTAGAATTATCCATCATTCAAATATATTTGAATATAGAATACAACTTGAACAGGGGTTTGTCAAGGGATAAACGTGAAACGTGAAACGTGAGGCGTGAAACGTGAAACGTGAGGCGTGAGGCGTGAGGCGTGGTGCATCAAATGGAGTTTTTCGTTGTTGACTCGTTGTGGGCGGGTCACAGACCGTGCCCCTACGCCATTGACTCATTGTGCATCCTTCATCGCCTACCCCTGGTTTCTTGTTCTGAGAAATCGTCACTCGTCACTCGTCACTCGTCCACACGTTATCCCCAAAAACCCCCAACTTATCCACAAAAGTTGTGGAAAACTTTAACGCATGGCTGTGCTATAATAGGGTGACAAGCAACCCCGGCCCGTGCCGCTCTTCACACGTTATGTTGATATATGCCGTTGTGATGCTGAATATGCGCCAGATATTGTCACAATTCTTATCGTTTGCGCTAGGAAAAAACCGGTTTTGTGCAGCAAAGGCCTGTTGAAGTGTAAAGTGTTTTTTGTGTTTCTACCGTGGAAAACACGGTTCGGCGGCAATCGGTTGCGGGGTGCGGCGTCGCGGTGTTTGTTCATTGTGCCTCATTGCGGGCGAGTCGCAGACCACGCCCCCACGCCATGTTGTTTGCATGGTGATGCATTGTGGGCGGGTCGCAGACCACGCCCCTACAGCGGCGCATATGCATTGAAACGAAGATCACGCAGCACGTTTCACGTTTCACGAGTCCGGTTCTCGGTTATTATCGTCAATAACATATGAAAGATTTCGTTCACCTGCACGTCCATTCCGAATATAGCCTGCTAGATGGCTACGCCAGCACCAACGCCATCGCCAAACGGGCCGCCGATCTGGGCATGGACAGTATTGCCCTCACCGACCACGGCGTGATGTATGGCGCGATGGAGTTCTACGCCAATGCCAAAAAGGCAGGCGTGAAGCCCATAATCGGAATGGAAGCCTACATGGCCCCCGGCTCGCGCACCGATGCCATGGCCCGTGGCGGCAAAAACTACTTTCACCTGCTGCTGCTGGCCAAAAACGAGGTTGGCTACCGCAACCTGGTGCGGCTCACCACCCGCGCCCACCTGGACGGCACGGCCAAGGGCATGT